>CAILAQ010000282.1 GCA_903832165.1 uncultured Bacteroidota bacterium
ATCAGATTTATTAATAATGATATACTTTGACAGATATAAAACAGGTTGATTTAAAAGTCCGGTATGGACAAGATAAAGCAGGTTAAGAATTCTGCCTGTTCTCCCGTTGCCATCCTGAAAAGGATGGATGGCCTCGAATTGGTAATGAGCGACACACATTTTGATTAACGGATCGAAAGGAAATTGGTCATCATTATTCAAATAACTCATCAGGTTTTCCAATAAATCCTCTACTATTTCCTGACCTCTGGGTGGCGTATAGATGACTTCACCAGGACGAAATCCACTTTGCCCTCTTTTAATAACCACGTTTGCTTGTGGAGAGCGTATTCCTGAGGTGGTATTCTTGATTTGACGGAAGATCGATAATACTGAGTCCAGATTCAGCGTTCTGGTTTCCTTCATGTCATGGAAGCCAGCCCAGAGTGCTTCCCGATATCGTAAGACCTCTTTGGTACCAGCATTCATTTTTGCTTCGTTGCTATTATCCGAAATCGCCTTGTACAATTCGTCTTCCGTGGTGAATATGTTCTCAATTTCCGTAGATGTTTTGGCTTCCTGCAGAGCAATGGTGTTTACGAGCATGTAAGGATTGGGAAGTCTCATCACATTGATATTCACCGAAGCCAGTGCTCTCGAAGTGGACACCAGTTTCCTGAGGATATCGCTGTCGTCATTTAATTCCAGGGGAGGAGGCAAGAATGGAAGGTTGTTATAGGGGCTGGTCCTGTCAAATTTTGGCTTATCCATGGTCGTTCAATATTTGTAGAAAATTGGACATGCGACAAATTTATGTCCAATTTCAATTGAAAGCAAGAATGCCTGTTCAAAAAAGTCAAAATATTGAACAGGTCGGCAAAACTTGTTCATCTTCAAGCTAAATGTTTGACACTGGAAACGAACGGGTATGACCTTTTTTCAGCTAAACCAAACCCTTGTCGTTGCAGTACCTTTTTACGGTTTCTTCCAGAGTCGGAAGTTCACCGAACAGTTCCATCTGTTTCTCTGGATTTTTGCTGGTGTACATTCCTTTCTGTATCCATTTATACATAAGGTATATATCCTTTAAGCCCTGATTGAAATGGCTGGCGACAGGCATCACAATATTAGTTGCAACCGGTGGGAAGGCGGGTTTTGGAACCACATTTTTACCCAGAACCTCTGAAAAGGCCTTTGCCAGGGAGTGACCAGTAGCCGGAGTTTTCCATCCGACATCGACGGTTGAGCCCAGCGAGCTTTCGGGCAGTGAGGTGGCGGCTATGGCTGCATATTTTGCCAGGTCGGGTGTATAAATCATGCCCAGTGCCACACCGGGAACCAACTCCGGAAAGATGCCCTTCTGCACTTTGGTAAACACGAAATCTTTGGTCTGGTCGAGGAAGGCCCCGGCACGCAGCGCAATGAAGGGCTGTCCTTTTTCGGCCAGGTATTTCTCAACGAGATGTTTATGATAAAAATGGGGCACCTCGGCAGCCTTGTCGCATTCCAGGATCGAGATGAGCACGAAGCGCGGGATTCCGGCGACTTTTACCGCATCCACCAGGTTTTTGTATCCCTGGGTGTCCGTTTTGGCAGTGTCGCCTTTCGTATGGCCTGTGTAACCGGCAGCGCTTGCGATAACGGCATCAGCCCCGGGGCCGGCAGCCAAAGCCAGGTTCAGCGATGCCGGATCCATCATGTCACCGGTGACGAAGTCGCTTACGCCCAGTTTCTCCAGTTTCGACCGGTTGCTTGTCGGCCTTAACATAGCCCGTACGCTTGCCCCCCTGGCAATCAGGGCTTTCACGATTTCCATTCCAAGGGCACCCGTTGCGCCCACTACGATCACTATTTTCTTTTTCATTGAAACCTTACTATTGATTAGCACATCAAATCACTAATACAATCCGGCTTTGGTTTTGTTTTCACGGAGCGCCGCCCGATGTTCCCAGCGGGTATTTGCCCGGACACGGTTACCTCAATGAAAAGAAATCCGAAACAAATAATCCCTACCGGGCTTTTGGGAATTCAGGATTGGGTTAGTTTCTTCAACCTGGTCTGATAAGCCTGCCAGTAGTTGCGCTGGATTTTTTCACTCAGAAATGACGCCTTCACCAGGGAAGAGACTCCGGCTGTTTCTGAGGTTAGCGTCATAAAAACATCATGTTCCTGCTTTTCGCTTAACCCGGCGTGATGTGCCAGGGTTTGGAATTGCTGCCTTACGTTACCCTCTGCCAGATTTCCAGGCAACAGCCCATCATCCAAGGCAAAATCTTTATCCTCTTTATGGATCCGGCTATTCAGCAAATCATAGGTGGGACTTAACCGAAAATCACCCATGGGTGAGTATACCGGTGCATAGTGCACCACTGTTTCCGCTGCAAAGTGCACCACTTTAGCCGGTATACTCAGTGTTATTCATTCATGCGGATTGCTTGCGGGAAATTACAACCAAAATCCGGTTATTAAGATTATCTGCATTTTAAAATTACGAATTATTAGTTGATTTTCTTTTGCTATCTTATATTAAATGGATATTCTGCTCAACAGCAATGTTTTAGCTAGTCTAAATTCTAAAATATTTTTACCCTGCTGCTAGTACCTTGATATTCCAGGTTATACAATTCAGCAATCCCCCTTCCTCGGCAATTGCATTGATGTTTACCTGTTCGATATTCCGGGTCGGGTATAAATTCTTAAACAGATTCAGGACCTCCTCATCACGGTTCCCCTCGATTTCAAATTTTGGCAAAAGAATCAGGTTTCCGATTTCAAGAAAGTTGATGTAGATACCGAGGGCCGAAAGTGAGTCCTTCTTTTTCTGAGGAATAAAACAGGGAATTTCCCTGAACCTTAGATCATTTTCCTTTTTGATTTTCTCCATTCCATCATGCCAATATTTGTACTCTTGCCGGAGTTCATTTATCAGAACTGTATCATGATTCAGAAATCGGACATTACCGTCGGCATGGTCGATTTTATCGCATGGATGTTCAGAAATGATGATTACCCGTGCCTTCAGATCCTTGCTAAGCTGTTCCCTGATCTCCTCCTTTGATAAGCCTAACTCCTTGTTTTCCTCATAAACCCTGGCGCTGATCATCGCCATTTCCTTGTAGCGGACCACATTCCCGCCATCCAGATTGATACGTGAATATTCCGGCTTGAATCCATTCGCTTCATTAACCTGTTTGGGATCCGACATGTTAATCAGATCTTCATCGGTTTGGAGATACGAGGGTTCATATCTGAATTGAACGAATTCCTTCTCAGATATCTGGATTGGCATATAGTCCCGGCACCAGATATCTTTTGTCTCCTTCAGATATCGGTATTCAATTCCATACTTATCAAGAATAACTTTGATCCTGGTAAATTCTTCTTGAAATTTCTCCGGGAGCAGAGCCGAGAAAAACACAACGTTCGTTTCTTGAGGAGTGATAACTTTCATGGCACTCATTTTAGATGGATAAGCCACGAAAGTAGAAGAGGGGTGCGCCATAATGTGACGCTACCAAAAAACAAAACGCCGGTGGTTAGCCGGCGTTATAAAATTCCTGAAGTTTCTTGCTAATCTAAAGAAGCTACCTGAGTGCTCCAGTGATGGGTGTCATCTAACCCGCGACACCATTTGACGCACCAAGCCTCTACCTTTGTATTCATCAATCATGGAATAAATAAACCAAACAAATTCAATATTATGGAACCAAAACAAAAGGTGTACAATCTGATCATCCTGGATGAAAGCGGATCCATGGAATCCATCAAGAAACCGACCATCGGCGGGTTCAATGAGGTGGTGCAGACTATTAAGGGGATGGA
>CAILAQ010000283.1 GCA_903832165.1 uncultured Bacteroidota bacterium
GAACCCGGTTCAGTAGTACCAATATCCCAGGCACTTATTTTCCAGTGGGTATTGGTATCATAACCCCCACCAAAATCTGCGGTGAGGACCCGCTGAAACGACTTCGATATCTTTTTAACATCTCCATTTGGATGATGAATACATGTTACCGTATCCAGATAGGAATATATCTTCCGGTCCCATCCGGCATAATATGGCTCATAATTCTTAGGAGGAGAGATACTCAGTTCCACCAGACAGAAATCAACCTTCGCCGTTGTTGCAAGGAGTTTAGAGCCTGAAAGTGTCTGATAACTGCTTCCGCCGCCACCACAGGAAGGGTGTTCATATTTAAAGAAAAACACCGTTTGCACTGCATGATTCTCATTACTGATCGTATGGTTAGCAGTCAGTAACAACGGTCTTCCATTGTTTCGTGTATTGTTAATCAGGGCTCCGGAACAAAGCCAGACTCCGCCGCGGATAAATTTCACCACAGATCTCTTTTCTGTCTGCCAGGCAGCACCTGCCGGGCAATTTATATCAACATTGCAGTCACCGGATTTCTCAGCCAGTGATAATTCGAAAAATCCCTTGAAATCATGTGAAACCTGTGATATCTCTAATTCCGGCGTAAACTCCGGATTAGCCGGAAGGTTAAGTTCAATTATTATCCTGTCGCCAGGAAGTGGGGCGGTTGCCAATACACCGGTGGATGATTGGCTGTCAGAAACAAAAGCCCCCCTGACAGTCTGATAATCTGGAGTATATAAATAAACCAAAGCACCTGGAGGAAGCCGGAATTTGCTGAAAATCAAATTTAAAGACAATGCTTTTGGAGAGTAAACTGATAAACGCCAGATTTTCGATCCGTCTTTTAGAGTCTCCCAGGTCCCCTGACTGCTGGCTGATAACCGGGTGTCAAATGGATAGGCGAATAGCATCGCCTTCAATGCCGGAGTATACGAGGAAAGATATTTTGCCACATCGACAGCCGATAATCCTGGAAAAGCTACACTCTTGGGACTCTTTTTCAGCTTTAAATTCTGGCTCCATGGCTTCCCTGGTGACTCTATCTGTGCCATCAGAAAAATCGGAAAAAGGAATGCAATAAATACCAATAGCGGCTTTCTCATGTACTTTCCCGTATCAATAGGATCGGCCAAAAGTAGATAATTTTTAGCAACCGCCGGCAGAGACGCAATTTGCGTCCCTGAAATTTGGACTAAAAGAAAGCCGCAATTAATTGTCTCCGCTTAATTGAATACAATCTGGCTTGGCCCGATGCCTACCTCAAGAGAATCGATCTTAACTCCGTCAGGGTGATAGCGAAACATCCATCCGGAGGTAGTAAATGATGGCGCAAAAAGCGCATAGATCTGATCCGTTGAAGGATCATTGCCAAAACCGTAAAAACTGCCCCTTATGAAAGGATCGCCAGCCTTATTGCCGTTGCTGATGGATCGCGAGTAGATCCCGCCGGATTCAAGATAATAAACCCGGTCCCTGTTTTTATTGGTGTCGATATGCAGCGGCCAATAAAAATCGCCGACAGCCCCGATATCCTGAGATTGCAGGATACTGCCGGTTTGAGGATCTATAGCTACCAGAGACGAAGGGGTTTCGGTTCCGATGGTCCAGTCTGGATTCCAGACCACTTTTCCAACGCACAGAACCCATAGCTGATCATTTTTGTCGACCAACAGATCTGTCGGATTCATACCCACCATCCAGGTATGGATCACCTTATCTGTTCCGGAATCAATAACAGTGAGTGTGCTATCATTGCCCCACCCGCCTGCATTGGCCACTATCACCGTATTCTTAAACCTGACCATCGATCCGGAACCTGATCCACAGTATACCGTATCTGTGATCTTGAGAGTTCCCAGATCAATTACAAATACATGCCCGGTAGAATTACCATCTGTGAGGTACCCTTTTTTTGAATCCACTGCTAAGAATGACCTTGGATATTCAAGGCTGTCAATTACTCCAAGCGATGTAAACGTTTTAAGATCTACAACTTCAACTTTTTGAGAATTGGTTATAATAATGAAACCTTTGTCGCCGGCAACAGCAAATGATTGAACCACATCGCCCAATGGGCGGCCATTTACGGCCTCAAAAACATGATTTATCATTTTCGAGGAATCGACATCGAAATAACTGATGGAACCGTTGCTGTTATTGTAGGATCCTTCATTGCTGATATAAGCACCATGCAGGAATCCGGTATCTGTTATAACAGGATCTTGTTTTCTACAGGATGCAATTAATACACTTCCAAAAACCAGTAACAACGTAAATCTAAAGCTTCTCATTTATTTTCGTTTTATCGTTAAAGAAATAATTTACAGACAGATAGAAAGATCGCAAAGGAGTTGGATAGGCCCGAATCATTTGATAATCCGTATTCAGGAGATTCGTAATATTTCCTGTGACCACGATTTTATCCCGTTTTAAATTGAGTGCATATCCCATAGAGATATCCACGAGATGATAGGGATTAAGATCCAGCCACGGGTCATGATTATCCGACGTAAACCGTCGACCCGTAATTTTATAAGCAATTGAAGCGTTGAAACTATGATAATTCAGGCCTCCCTGAACCCTTAACAAATGAAACGGCACATAGGGTAATTGTCGGGCATATCTGGTTTCATTTGAGGCAAAGCTCAAATTATAACTCTCAGTATAGGAATACATTGCCTTAAATACAATACCCGTGGAACCAATTTGGCGACGGCTGATCAGGTCAAGCTCAAAACCTCGGCACCGTACCTGCTTAACATTCATAGGAGACCAATAAGTCCCCACAGGCACCCACTGAATCCAGTTGTTAATGTTTTGTATAAAAACCAGTGAGCTTAGGTTAAAGCTTGATTCTGCTGAGATTGCAGGATTCCAGTCTGCACCAAGTTCATATCCGGTGCCTGATTCTGGCAGCAGTCCTGCATTTCCGCCGGGTTGCCAGAACCTGTCATTCAATGTCGGAAATCTGAACTTATTTGAAACCTGTCCCTTAAGCGATAAGGACTGATCCCGGGATTGATATTGAAAAGATGCGGAAAATAGTGGCTTTGGGCCCGTCATGGAATAGAATACCTGCCGGTAGGAAAGGTTTGCAGTCAGATATTTAAACCTGTACTTTACCAGGCTGAAAAATGCCCCGTGAGATTCACTTGCAATGGATTTGTATGCTGCTACGCGTGCTGATTGGTATTCAAAATCGCCTCCGTTTTCAATGGTAAGGTTATCATTAATGTGCCAGCGATGAGATAGGCTTAAGTAAGAATCGGATGATCTGATACCGGAGTGTTTTGACACAGAATCATTGCCGCTCCTGGTTTCCCCGTAATAGAGATTATCTGTCAGAAATGCGGTAACCACCTCTAGTGATGATTTTCGGTACAATTTTGTCGCTCTCACAAATTGCCTCAGGCTCTGGTCTTTCTGGCTGGCAATAAAAAAGGGGGTGGAGCTCTCCGGGCCTGGCAGCTGCTTTGCCCTGCTGAGCCACCATATACCATACTGAACCATCCAGTTATGGGATAACCTGAAGTAAAAATGCTGTTGCACCGCCATCAGGTTCATAGAATCATTCATCCTGTATTCTATTGGATTGCCTGCTTTGAAAGCATTATGGTACTTGTAATGATTTGGGCTCGATTGGTAAAGACCGGTTACCTGATATTGAAAGGATCTATTCCCTGTGCGAAG
Organism: uncultured Bacteroidota bacterium; assembly: GCA_903832165.1. GTDB lineage: Bacteria > Bacteroidota > Bacteroidia > Bacteroidales > UBA12481 > UBA12481. The sequence goes on from CAILAQ010000283.1 coordinate 3,703, forward strand.
TCCGAATCCCGACTTAAAATGGTTCCATGAACCGGTTTCTCCCAACAGATTAAAAGAGATTCGATTATCCCAGTCAGGGTTGTTGTAAAGATTAATTGAACCTCCGAAAGTTCCACTTCCGAAAAGAGATCCACTGGCACCGTAGGCTACTTCTATCGCATCTGCCATACCTCCGGAAAGCAGAGAAAGATCAATGCTGCCGGTTGTCGGACTATTTACCGGAATTCCGTTCCAGTTGAATTGAGTCTGTGAAGGAGCTGATCCCCTGAGCCGCAATGAAGCGAGGGATCCCTGACCACCATACTGAGTGATGTTGAGATTGGTCTCCTCTTTGAGTATCTGAGATAAATCACTTCCAAAGTATTTGGTTTTGAGCAGACTGTCTATTCGGATCGTATGCAGGTCAGTTGTATAAGAACTTTTCCTTGATCCCAGTATCTGCACTTCTCCTAACTGAACATCAGTGGATTGGGCAAATAAACGATCATTGCCAGCGAACAGGCAAACAATCAATAACAAGGTCAACAAAAGGGTATATTTCACTCTGTGCATTTCCTAAAGGTTTATTCCGAACCCCATGGGTTAATATTTGCACAGGCAGGTCTTCTGACTTGCTCCCTTTCTCTGGCGCCTTCCCATTCCTGCTAAGGAACAGTGGCGGGTTGCCAGAGCTCTTATTGGAGCTTACAGCAGCGGAAACTGTTCAGGATTTTCACCTGATTCCCTCTTCATGCGGTGACCGGATGGTGACCGCAAACCGATGCGGTGCAAAACTACTGATAAATTCCATATCTGAAAAAGCCAACAACACCGAAAATCGTTCTATTTTTAAACAAACGTTAAGAAATGGACCTAACCACTGCTAATCTGCGTATTGAATTTCTGAAAAATGAATTGAATGATCATAACTATCGATATTATGTTCTGAATTCGCCATCAATATCAGACTTTGATTATGATCAGCTGATGCAGGAACTGTCCAACCTTGAACATGAGTACCCTCAGTTTGCTGATCAATTGTCACCAACGCAGCGGATCGGAGATGACCGGAACCAGGAATTTATCCAGCGTGAACACCAGATGGTCATGTATTCCCTTGGAAATACCTATAATCGCGAAGAAGTTATTGAATTCGACAGCCGGCTGAGGAAAATCCTTGAGGAGCCCGTTGAATATGCCTGCGAGCTGAAATATGACGGTGCTGCCATCAGCCTGACCTATGAGCACGGAAGGCTGATCAGGGCTCTTACGCGTGGCGATGGAACTCGTGGCGATGATGTTACAGCCAATGTGAAAACTATTCGGAGCATTCCTCTGACTATCCCTTCTGATGTCTGTCCGGCCCTTTTCGAAATTCGCGGCGAAATAATCCTCCAGCGTGATGTTTTCAATGCATTGAACGAAGAACGGCTGCAAGAAGGGGAAGCTCCTTTTGCCAATCCACGAAATGCTGCATCAGGAACATTGAAAATGCAGAATTCTTCCCTGGTTGCTAAAAGAAAGCTGGATTGTTTCCTTTATAGCCTCGCCGGAGAAAATCTCCCGTTTGCCACTCATAGCGAAAATCTTAATTGGGCCCGGATGTCGGGATTTAAGGTGCCTCCTTATATCGAAGTATTTCAGGATATAGAGCATGTTTTGATTTTCATTGATAAATGGAAGGATGCCAAAAAAAAGCTCCCTTTTGATACAGATGGCGTCGTAATCAAATTAAACTCCGTTCAACAGCAGAATCTCGCCGGTTTTACTGCTAAAAGTCCCAGATGGGCCATAGCCTATAAATATCCGCCGGATCAGTCCGAAACACGCCTTGTTTCAGTTGATTTTCAGGTAGGACGAACCGGGGCTGTAACTCCGGTTGCAAATCTTGAGCCTGTATTAC
>CAILAQ010000284.1 GCA_903832165.1 uncultured Bacteroidota bacterium
CATTCGGTCGTACGATCCCATTGAATGTTCTTTTTACCATGCTCAATGTTGATCGGCCGCGGTTTTCCATCCATACCCAATCGTCCCCAATCCCATAACTTGAATGTAAAAATGTAGGGTGTTGCACTGATTTCCAATACCATGCTATCCTTACCGGAGCAATGGACCGTTCCCCCTGGGATCAGAAAATGGTCGTGTTTGTTTACGGGCCAGGTCTGCACATGCTTCCCGGCATCAAACGGCGTATTCCCAGCTTGTGCGCGCCTCAGGTCGGCAATCATGGCATCAGGATCAACACCCTCTTTCAGGCCCAGATATACGATGGCGCCCGGTTGGGCCTCCATCATATAGTAGCTCTCATCCTGGGTGTAATCCATTCCGAATTTCTCCCTGATATATCCCGTGAGGGGATGGACCTGCAAGCTGAGGTTTCCGCCGCCGATGGTGTCCAGATAGTCGAAACGTATAGGGAATTCGGCGCCAAAGCGTTTGTATACTGCAAGCCCCAAAAGGCTTTCCGGATTAAAGAATACCAGGTTTATCGAGGGGATTTCTATAACGTCATTCCCAAATTTCAGTAAAAGGCTGTTCTCTTCCGGAACACAATTAAAGCACCATGCATAATTTTCCGCTGATGGATCAAGGTTGCAGTTTTCTTTCATCCACTGACCTCCCCATGGACCCGGATCAAAAAACGGAACCACGCTGAAAGGTTGCGTAAGGCTCTGTTTCAATCCTTCGAAAACTCCCTGCGCTGCTACCAGTTTCGGTTCATTCCGGTTATTGGTGTCGAGCAGATAATCCCATTTCGCCATCAGATTCCTTTTCCAGTTATCGCAAACCCTCCAGTCGACAAAGTATCCCTGTTTGTAAAGGAGCATCCAGTCGGACACGTCCTTATTGGTTAGTCCAAGGTTACTGACCTCGTGTTTGCGCATCCGGAGCTGGATTTCCCAACGGGCCATATCAGCATAAACAAGAATATCAGGGTTTTCGCAGATCATTGATGCTCCGGTACCTGTGATCAGGACGATCCCTTCCTGAACCGAACTGATTTTAGCAGCGGCTTCGGCCAGCTTTTCAGGATCAAAGTAGTCACGAAGGGTTATGCCGGTTATTCGACCAAAAATACGATCATCGGTCACGTCCGGAAATACCATGTTCCTGATATATTCTTCAGGCCACATCAGATCCCTGGCCCTGATTGAAAATACAGGACCAATACCATGGGTAAGTGCCGCAGTGATGCCCTCTTCAAGAACTCCCTGATAATATTCGACGGCAATAATTGAACGACGGTTTCCGGGATGTGAAATATCCTGGTGAAGTTGATTGGTAATGGAAGCCCAGCCCTTCGTCACAGGGAAATGTCCATTGACGGTAATGCATGGAAACGGATTGAATTTTGACTTTTGCAATGTGTTTTGCTTTAGCCTGTAAAAGTAGACGAAATACGAATTTATTTATACTTTTAAAGTTTTGGGATTAACTGAAGCATGGAATATACTCTCGATCAGATTCTTGATATCAATGCGTTGCAAACGCTTCAGGATAAGCTTAATGCAATCAGTCCATTCCCATCAGCACTGATCGATAATTCCGGTAAAATTCTTACTGCCACCGGATGGCAGGATGTATGCCTGAAATTTCATCGGATAAACCCTGAATCGGAAAAGGAATGCATTTCCAGTGATCTGTACATCAAGGATCATGTTACGCATGCCAATGCGGTGGTTTCCTATAAATGCCCGCATGGCTTGGTTGACAA
>CAILAQ010000285.1 GCA_903832165.1 uncultured Bacteroidota bacterium
CCGATCTACTGAAAATATAAATGTTACAAAAAGCAAATAATATATAAATAATAGTTAATTAAGATGCGGCAACTTATAATTATAACCAAAGGTTAACTAAAACTAAGATACAGTATCTAACTCAACACTAACACAAAAAATTTCTTAAATGAAAAATGATATGAAAAAAATATTTTCGTATAAAGAATAAAACACAAACAATTAATTGATGAAAAATTAAACCGTATAAAGTTTTAGAGTAAATACAAAAAAATTACTTTCTACAAGTTCTGAAAGAATTTGTTAAAATAATGAATTATAAAATTTCATAAACACAGCTGACCCTAGTTTATTTAGATAAGTAAATTTAAATAAAATAAACACTGACTAAACTTAAAGTAGTATCGGTTTTTACTAGTTAAAAAAATAATTTTCACCGAAATAATATAACTCTCCAAAAATATTTAGATAGAATTCTTTGAACGCAAAGTTTTATTTCCAAAATAATGATAAACCGTAAATTTTAAAAGCCCTTGATAAACTGAATTTGTAAAATAAATAATATTAGCAAAATAAAAAAAATTTATTCATAAGCCAGTGATCTTGGATTATGGCATATTTTATGTAAATTCATCAATTTTTATTATAAAAACGAAATTTTGTGAAATTCTCTCATGGGGAAAAGAAAACCCCCTTTGCAATTTGATGCGAAAATGATTACGACGTCATAAATCAACAACAAAGAGAAAGGAGGCAGGCGCAAAGATATCGAATTTATGAGTTAGATATACCTATTTGAGGACAGCGCAACCTTGTTGGGGTAAAATAATAAATCCTCTTTATTAACCTTAAAAACTATTTTTATGAAAACTACCTCAAAGATTCTATCTATTGGGATCGTATTGATAATCCTGATAACTGGTTGTAAGAAAAATCAGTCCTCATGTAAACGGTAACTACAAATGCAGGAAATCGGCAAATAGGAATGCAAGGTTTTTCGCATCGTTAATTTCCGATTAAAGATACAAAATTTTAATGAACGTTGTTGTCAAAGATCGTTTTTCTGTTTTCCATCCGGAACGATTTTCCGGATAATTTGACGATTTCACACTTAAAAAGTAACCTATCAAGTATCGCTGCAGCCAGTACTTCATCATCCAGAACTTTGACCCATTCATCAGGGCTTTTATTGGTGGTGACGATGATGGATGCATTTTGATGCAGATGATCGATAAGGTTAAACAGCGAGACAGATTGTTTGCGTTCAATCGGGAACATCATGATGTCATCGATCACTAACAGATCGACATGTCGAAGCACCTCAAATTCACGGGCCATGGATTTTGCAATGTCTTTCATTTTAAGCAGATGGGTAAGTTGTTCCATGGTTCTAAAACAAGCCCGGTATCCTTTCTGCAGCGCATCAAAACAAAGACCGGCTCCCAGCATTGTTTTACCTACCCCGCTGGGCCCCATCAGGATGATGTTAAAATGTTGTTCCAGCCAGATACACTCCCTCAGATGAGAGAGCTGGGTTCGGGATATTCCATTGACGTGATTTTCCTGCCACAAACTCAGATCATGCTGGGCCGGTAGTTTTGCATGCCGAAGTCGTTTGGCCAGATTCTGTCGGTTGCGGTGATCGATTTCTGCCGACAGCAAGTCCATGGTAAAATCGACATAGCTCATTTGCTTATGCCCTGCATTTAACAGCAGCTCACCAATCACCGGACCAAGTCCGGTAAGTTTTAGTTGCCGGGCCAGGTTACTCAAGGTTTCGGTTGTTGTTTCCATACTTAATCAAGGATTTGTTTATACTGGGATATACTACTGGTATGCGGTTGGATCTTGTACTTTTGGTTTAGGAAGCTGGGCTGTTGCTGGGCAGGGGATTGTTCCACAATGGACTGCTGTTCTCTCAGAGCCAGTAACACGGGTTCAAAGTCAGCTGCTTTCTCCAAATGATTTTCAAGACAATATTCCAGGGCCAGGTCCATCTCCCTGGTTGGATATTTCTTTGCTGCCGCTTCGATAATATGCATTTGATCTCTGGCATAGCGTGGGAACTGAAGGTGCACTTTATCGAGGTAGGTACGTGCTTTCTGCTGATCAGTAAAGCGCAAGGCTACCTGGTCAATCAGCTTACTCACGCTTAGGCCAGGATCACGGTAATGCGTTTTATGGCGTACCTGTGTGCCCTTGATATAAGATACCGGGTGGCGGATAATTTCCTTACCGGCGGTATCGCTTAGGATCAGGATGTCACCGGTTTGTTCAAGAGAGACGTCTGTTTTAGCTCCCTGGTATGTCCCACTGGGAACGGAATAGGTGCTGCCTTTATAATGGATCACATTGTCTTTACTCACGGCATATACCCTTTGAGGGGATGTATTGAACAGCGCAGGTTGCAAAGGGGTCAGGTAGTCTTTTTCAATGACCCATTCCAGTGCAGGGATTTTACATGTGGTCGAGTGTTCTTTGGCATTGGCTGTTCGGCTGAGCCAATCCCAGGCCTGATCGTTTAAAATAAACACCCCATAAAACAACCGCCCCCTGAGAAAATTGTACTTGATGTATTTGATCACATTTTCGATTTTTCCTTTATTATGTAAAGATTTACATAATAAAGGTTATGACAAGTATATCGTTATGTAAAGATGCCTTTTGAAGTTATTGTCATCCAAAGGTATGACCCCAAATTACTTTACATAACTTTATGAGCAGATAGGCCCTTGAGCCAGTCTTTTATACTTGTACTGTTTTCCCACAAGGCATCCTCTTCCGGTACGATTTCTTTACTGGCGGCCTCTATCGCTCGCCTTTGTCTTGCAGCAGACACCTTTGCATATATTTCAGTAGTTTGTACACTGGAGTGTCCAAGCAGATCTCGGATGATTATCAAGTCTACTCCTTCTTCAACCAACGCCATGGCAGATGAGTGCCTGATCTTATGAGGGCTACAGTCTTTTGGTATTAGGGATGGATCTAAAGTTCTTGCCAATCGAGCATATTTTGTGATCATATAATTTACCCCTTGCCTTGTAAATATTTCGCCGGAGTGGTTTAAGAAGATATACTCTTCCAGTCTCTGTGGAAGTAAGCAGTTATTCTCGGTTAGATATCGTTCCAGGAGTGGTGTGGTTTGTTTGACAATAGGTACATGACGTACTTTGCGACCCTTCCCGTGGATGATTATCGTTTTGGGATTGCTCAAGGAGATGTCACACCCCCGTATTGATATAAGTTCACTCACCCTAATACCTGTAGTATACATAACGTTGATCATCGTGTAGTCCCGCCTTCCACTGATCGTGGTCTTCTCTATTTGGCTTAGAAGAAGCTTCATGCCCTCTGGTTTAAGGTAAGTGATGTCTTTCTTCAGAGATTTCTTGGGCTTTATTCCTTGGATTTGAGTTGCCGCCTCAATGTATTCTGGTCTTTCATATTTCAAGAAGGCTGCGAAGCAACGGAAGGTGGCAAGACGTTGATTTCTGGTTGATGGAGACACCTTCCTGGACTCTTCTAACCATAATAAAAATGACAGGATGTTATCTCTGCTTATGTCATTTATCCGGATTTTCTCAGGCCTGATGCCTTTTCGCTCTTCAAGGTACTCTAATAACTGTATAAAGGAATATCTATATGTTTCTATCGTCCTTGGCGAACTGCCCCGGTCATTAACGAGGTAGTCATTGAAGTAGCGGTTGAGCGCGCTGGCGAAGTCTGTAACTTTCATTTCTGATCCTCCCCAAAGACTTCATCTAGAGTTTTACCGAACTTTTCTTCGAGATATGGAAACATATTCACGGTAAGCCTCAGATAACGTTCTGTTGCCATTATGGTTTTATGCCCAAGGTATATTGACAAGATTGGAAGGGCTACATACATATCCATTCCATTGTCAATCATCTGTTTAAATGCGTTAACCGCGTAGGTGTGCCTCCAATCATGTATCCTGGGACCCTTGCCACCACCAATGTATGGGATACCGGCCTCTCTAAGTATTTTGATGTGCAGCTCGTTGATCCAATCCCCTGAGAAATAGTTGCCATGCATATTTCTGAAGATATATTCATTATCAGACAGTTGATAGAAAGTCTTGTCAGCATATTGCTTCATCAGAACACACAAACTGTCAGACATTACCACATACCGCTCCTTGGCATTCTTTGTTTCAGAGAGCTTGATTATTCCTTCAGTAAGATCGACGTCTTTTTTCCTTATCATAAGTGTCTCTGTGATTCTGGTACCACAGCAATATAGTATTCTAAAGAGTACTGGCAGTTGGACGCAGTTCTTCCTATTCCAGCTGCTTTGGTGCGTGTCGACAGCAAGGAAGTACCTTTTAACCTCGTCGTCTGTGTAAAGGTGGGGTATAAAGTCCTTCCTTGGGGCTTTGATGTCTCTGAACTGGAAGATGTTGTATCCTTGCACGAATAGATACTCAAAGAACTTCTTGGTATCGTTGATCCTCTTATATCTTGCTATCTCTGACTCATTCTCAAGAGGACTACGCCAACTGCTCGCTTGTTCTTTTGTGAAGGTGATTTTGTCAATGCCTTCCGTCAAGAGAAACGTGTCAAGCTTGCGATAGTACTGGTACTCA
>CAILAQ010000286.1 GCA_903832165.1 uncultured Bacteroidota bacterium
AAAATCCGTGGTTTTGGTGCCAAGGGTATTGAAGGACATCCTGAAAGAGGTGTTCTTTTGATTTATACCCTAGACCCAAGTCAAGCTGAGATTGGTTTTCCGGAAAACACTCCACCAGTAGTTGCCTTTGGCATTAGCTTTCCGGGGAGCCAATATGGCATTAAAGTGGAATACAAAGTCAACAATATTGAATGGAAACAATGGGAACAAGAATATGGCCCTTCAGAGTAAACGGGAAGAACTGGAAACAGCATGGCGTGCGCTGGCCGATTACCGGAGCGATGAGGGTTGGAGTACCATTCTCATTGCTACCTGTAGATCATGCCGCTTGCTTGCTGGTAGGCATTTCCCTGGCAACGAAGAAGCTTTATTGGTCGGATTCGCTTCGATTCGGATACCACCAACTGAGCAACTGCCTCAAGGTGTAGGTTTTCAAGTTTCTAAGATAGAACTTGGTGTAGATGGGCTAGGTTATTCTTGGATCGCACTCTGTCGGCAGCGGGCGGGCAATCCAGATTTTTTCGCAATGATGGCTGATGATATTGTTGTAACCCTTGAAAAACAACCAATGAACGATGATGTCAGGTTGTTTAATATTTTTATTTCTAGAATAAAAGCTTGGCAAGATTTCATGCGGAAAGGTGGAGGAGATATTCTAAGCCCAGAAGCAGAAATAGGTTTATTTGGTGAACTGATATTTCTGCATAAATTATTGGATTCTGGTTTACTTGCCGAATTTGTTGTTGATTCGTGGCAGGGGCCATTGGATGGTATACATGATTTTGTATTTGGAACTGGAGCCATCGAAGTTAAAAGTACCGTATCGCCCCATGGTTTTCCGGCAAAAGTTGCAAGCCTAGATCAACTAGATGATTCTTTAATTCGCCCCCTTTTCCTTGCAGCAATTAGATTAGAACTAAATCCAATGGGAAAAACTCTGCCCATTCTTATTAGAGAAACTAGAGATTTATTAAAATCCAACCTTATCGCATTGGCTTGCCTAGATAGCCGTTTGCTTCATGCCGGATATTTTGATGCATTCGCTGACCGCTATACTCGGCGTTTTTTACAAATTGGATGCAGAATTATGGTTGTCAATGATGATTTTCCACGTCTTACACGAGCGAATGTAGCTCTAGCAATAAGAAATGCACGTTATGATCTTGACCTTGATTTAATTTCACTTGGTGACGTTGAAATTATCGAAGTTGTAAAGCAACTTGGAATTGTTTGAACTATGGAACTTATAGACTTTTTACACCAAACTCAAAATGATGTGCGAGCAAGTGATGGTGGCCCGTATGCCGAACTTACATTTGCTGAAATCGTAATGCAACACATGTCTGATATTGGAATGACATTTGAACCTCAGGTATGTCATTACTCAGCTAAAATCGGTAATTCTAATTTGAGGTTAAGCGGTTTTTCTATATCTGATGAAGCCGATCAACTTGACCTATTTGTCTCACTGTATAGTGGAGCAGAAACTATCCAGTCCATAACAAAAGAAGATACTTTCAAAGCTGCAAATCAATGTGTACAATTCCTCAAAAAATGTGTGGAGGGACGCCTTAAAGAAACAATGGATGAATCTAACGATGCTTATGCCTTAGCATTAACTATCCACGGGAGTTATACAAACCTAGAGCAAATCAGAATCTTTGTTCTGACTGACAGACAGGCAAAGGAAAAAAACTTTAAACCACAGTTTATAAAAGGTAAACTAGTCAAATTGGAGGTCATGGACATTGAACGTCTTCATCGACATTGGTCCGAAGGTAAACCACGCGACGAGCTTGTCGTAAATTTTGAAGAAGTGTCAGGGTCTCCCCTACCTTGTGTGTTCGTTCCAGGTACGATTTATGATTACGCCCTAACGGTAATACCTGGAGAGGCTTTGCGATTTATATACGAGAAATATGGGGCGCGCCTTCTTGAAGCTAATGTAAGATCGTTCCTAAGTGTAACTGGAAAGGTAAACAAAGGTATACGAGATACTCTCCGCAGTAACCCTGAACGCTTCATGGCATACAATAATGGTATCGTTTTGGTTGCTGATGAAGCCCAGATAGGCAAGACATCTGATGGGGGACCAGGAATTCTTTGGTTAAAGGGTATGCAAGTCGTCAATGGTGGACAGACCACGGCTTCCATTTATTTCACGAAAAGAAAAAATCCAGAGGTTGACCTTAGTCGTGTGCGTGTACCAGCAAAGATAATTATCCTGCGTTCGGATGATCCTGCAACAGAGGAGGCCCTTATTTCAGATATTTCACGTTACGCTAATACGCAAAATGCGGTAAAGCAATCTGAC
>CAILAQ010000287.1 GCA_903832165.1 uncultured Bacteroidota bacterium
GCCGGTAAGTACTTGAATCATACAATAATAAATTCTTAAACAACGGGAAATGACCGTAATGGCCACCAAAGATAGTTTTAAAATACCATATCTTTGCGATTTTGAGAATGATGAATTTCCGCATCGAAAGTACAGATTCAATTAGTAAAGCCAGGGCCGGAATCTTTTCCACTGCTCATGGTGATATTCCTACTCCTATATTCATGCCTGTTGGAACCGGTGCCACGGTTAAGGCGGTTCATCAGCGTGAACTGGCCGATGATATTGATGCTCCGGTGATCCTTGCCAATACTTATCACTTGTATCTCAGGCCTGGAATGCAGATCCTTAAGGAGGCCGGTGGAGTTCATAAGTTCATGAACTGGAACCGCACCATCCTCACTGACAGCGGCGGGTACCAGGTTTTCAGCATGGCGGCAAACAGAAAGCTCACTCCTGAGGGTGCTTTTTTTAATTCGCATATCGATGGATCGAGACATTTATTCAGTCCTGAAAAAGTGGTGGAAATACAGCGGGTTATCGGGAGCGACCTTACCATGGCTTTTGATGAATGCACGCCCTATCCATGCGACGAAAAATATGCACTGGAATCAATGGAGCTTACACACAGCTGGCTCGTCAGAGGAATTGAACATTTCAGAAAAACCGAGCCATTATACGGATACGATCAGTTTTTTCTGCCGATCGTTCAGGGATCGGTCAACCGCGATCTGAGAAAAAGATCAGCCACTTTTATCGCTGAGCAGGGAATGCCTGCCAACGCTATCGGCGGCCTTTCCGTAGGTGAACCTGAAGAGATGATGTATGAAATGATCGAGGTGGTGAATGATATTCTTCCCGCTGATAAACCACGTTACCTGATGGGAGTCGGAACTCCTGTGAATATTCTTCAGGCGATCAGCCGCGGGGTTGATATGTTTGACTGCGTAATGCCAACCCGCAATGGCCGGAACGGGATGCTTTTTACCCGTAATGGAGTGCTTAATATGAAGAATGAAAAATGGAAATCTGATTTTTCTCTGATAGATCCTGACGGAACTTCCTATGTCGACAGTTTCTATTCGAAGGCCTACCTGCGTCACCTGATTACCTCCGGGGAGAGGCTTGGGGCACAAATCGCAAGCATTCACAACCTGGCCTTTTACCTGTGGCTCGTGCGCGAAGCAAGAAGTCACCTGCTGAAGGGCGATTTTTCACCATGGAAGGATAATATAATACCGACCTTGTCCCACCGTTTATAAATCATGCTGAAGCGACTGGACAAATATATAATCCGTAAATTTCTTGGAACCTTCTTCCTGGCTATCGGTTTGATAATATTGGTTGCCGTGGTGTTTGACTTCTCTGAGAAGGTCGATGACTTCATTAGTCATAAGGCGCCTCTCCGCGATATTGTCGTCCAGTATTATCTCAATTTCATACCATTCTTCAGTAACCTGTTCAGTTATCTTTTTGTCTTTATATCGGTGATATTCTTTACATCGAAGATGTCCGTTTACAGTGAAATAACGGCAATTTTGTCTACCGGTGTGAGCTACAGGCGTTTAATGGTTCCTTATATGATCTCGGCACTTTTCATTGCTGTTCTGAGTTTCTTTCTTTCAAATTATATCATTCCGTATTCCAGCATCAGCCGGCTGGAATTTGAGGCAAAATATTTCGATAAACAATATGGAACACCTGAAAGGGATATCCATAAGCAAATCGATGACGGGGTTTTTATTTATGTGGAAAGTTTCTCGAGGCGTAATAACTGGGGTGGAAAATTTTCGATTGAAAAATTTGAAAAGGGGATACTGAAATCAAAACTGATGGCGGAATCAATCCGTTGGGACTCCATTAACAAAACCTGGAAATTAAAAGATTATGTTATCAGAAATATTGACGGGCTGAAGGAAACCCCGATCAGCGGTGCTTCCATGGATACAAC
>CAILAQ010000288.1 GCA_903832165.1 uncultured Bacteroidota bacterium
GACCCCGGTATGATACTAAAGAGGCCCTGGACAATTATCAGTTATATGTTTCTGCATTATGATTTTCTCCATATCCTTTTCAACATGCTCTGGCTGTATTGGTTTGGGAAGATATTCCTTGAATACCTTAACCCCAAAAAACTGATTTCAGTTTACCTTATCGGTGGTTTAGCCGGCGGGTTGTTTTACGTGCTGGCCTTTAATTTTTTCCCGGCTTTTCAGGAGACAGTTACACAATCGGTTGCACTTGGTGCTTCAGCCGCCGTTCTGGCCATTGTTATGGCGATTTCTTTTTATGTGCCGGATTATACGATGAACCTGATGTTCTTTGGTCAGGTAAAATTGAAATACATAGCGCTGGTTACTGTTGCGATTGATTTATTAAGTATTCGCTCCGGCAATGCAGGTGGTCATATTGCACATCTGGGCGGAGCTTTTTTCGGGTTTATTTATGCCACACAATTACGGCAGGGAAAAGATTTGGCGAAAGGATTCAACCGGCTAATGGACAATCTATTCAGCCTCTTTAAGAAGCGTTCGAAAATGAAGGTAAAATATTCCTCTCCCAAAAGCAGGCCGGAAACAGATATGGATTATAACGGACGCAAGGCAGCTGAACAGCGTACCATTGACCAGATTCTTGAAAAAATTTCTCGTAATGGTTACGAGGGACTGTCAAAGGAAGAGAAGGAAATACTATTTAAATCCAGTAAAAAATAGGGGCATGCTCAAGGCACTGCGAAGGATATTTTTCTTTTTTTACCTGGTGACGGCAATTCTCCTGATTATCTGCATTCTAAGTCAATTACTCAGTCCTGCCACTTTTTGGCCCCTGGCATTTTTCGGCCTTATGTTTCCGGCTTTGATCGTCATTCAGATTGTATTTCTTGTTATTTTCCTGCTTTTAAGGAGTAAGGCTTTTATACTTCCGGTTGTTATGATTCTGGCAGGCTGGAACTCAATTACCGCAACCTTTCAGTTCCCGATTCGATCAACGACGATTTCGTCGGGCAGCAATTCGATTAAAGTCATGACTTACAACGTCAGGCTGTTTGATATTGCTCATTACTGGTCTACACTGAATGATCAGAGAGAGGGCGTTTTAGGTTATGTCGAAGATCTGAAACCGGACATCCTGTGTTTTCAGGAATTTGCTGTTCAGGACCCGGGGAAATTCTCCCTCGACTTCATAAAGGCCCGTTTATCAATGCTTCCATATTCAGCTGTGGAATACAATTTTACCAATCAGACGCGCAAGCACGGGCTTGCCATTTTCAGTCGTTTTCCGATCATCTCCACCGGACATGAACATTTTGCTGACACCAAGAACATGATGCTTTTTTGTGATTTACTGATTGGTTCCGATACTATCCGGGTATATAACAATCATCTGGAATCCATCCATTTCGATCGTGATGAATTTCAGTGGATTGATACAACTGCCAATAAAACCAGGATCACGAGAGATAAGGTCACTGAAATCGCTGACAGGATGAAAGGTGCCTATATAAAGCGAGCCGCACAGGCCGATCAGGTGAGGAACAACATTGATAATTCACCTTACAAGGTGATAGTTTGCGGTGATTTTAACGATACACCGGTAAGCTACGCCACTCATACGATTGGCAAAAATCTTTATGACAGTTTCCGGTCGGGTGGAAAATGGCTGGGCATTACATTTCCCAACATCAAGGCTCCCCTTAGAATAGATTACATTCTCCACTCCAAAGAGATGGTTTCCAGTGGCTATCGCATCGGAAAAGTGAAATTCTCAGATCACAGGCCAGTAAGTTGCAATATTGCACTTGAGTAGGTAGTCTTCAGTTTGCAGTTGGCAGCAGGCAGTTGGCAGTTAGTTGGAGAGTTTTATTTCGCAGTTGCCGCCGCTAAGGATGATCCCGATTTTTTTGCCTTTCCATCCTGCATCCGGATTTGCCATGAGGGCACCGAGAGGAACAGCAGAGCTTGGTTCGATAATGATTTTCATCCTTTCCCAGATCAGTCTCATAGCTTCGGTGATAACCGGTTCGGGGCAGAGCATGATCTGATCAACATTCTTGTTGATTATTTCAAATGTCATTGATCCAAGAGAGGTTAGCAAACCATCTGCTATAGTATTGGCAGGAAAGGCAGGTTGTATGGAACCACTCTGCATCGACAGGTAAGCATCTTTAGCATTTTCAGGTTCGCCGGCCCAGACAGTAATATCAGGATTGATGGATTTAGCGGCAATTGCTGTTCCGCTGAGCAATCCACCCCCCCCTACCGGTGCCATAATTATATCCAGGCCCGGCTTACTATCGAGCAGTTCGAGGGCAGCGGTTCCCTGTCCGGCGATTATCTGAAAGAGGTTATAGGGATGAATAAATGTGCAGCCTGTTCTTTGCTGAACCGCAGTCATCGTTGATTCCCTGGCTTCAAGTGTAGGTTCGCAGCAGGTAATGATTCCTCCATATCCGGCTACTGCAAGCTTCTTTATTTCCGGTGCATTACGTGGCATAACGATATAAGCAGGCACACCGGCGTTACTTGCAGCGAGAGCCAGTGCTGCTGCATGGTTGCCGGATGAATGTGTACCCACGCCTTTTGCAAGCTCTCCGGGAGAAAGTGAAAGCACTGCATTAGTTGCCCCGCGGAACTTAAAAGCGCCAACCTTCTGAAAATTTTCACACTTGAAAAAAAACTCTGCTCCAAGGATCTCATTTATACTTACAGAGGTAAAAACCGGCGTCCAGTGAATATAGGGGCGTATTCGGGCATGGGCTTCCTGGATATCAGATAAAAGGGGTATATTGTTCAGTGACATAACAGTTATTTCTTGTTTTTAACATATTTATTCATCCAGGCATCCATTTCCCAGAGCATATGAAGCAGACTTTCGCGGGCAGCATAACCATGGCTTTCAAGTGGCAGAAGCACAAGGCGCGCAATGGCACCATGACCTTTCAGCGCGGCATACAAGCGTTCGCTCTGTATTGGAAAAGTACCCTGGTTATTGTCAGCGATACCGTGAATCATGAGTAATGGCGTTTTTATTTTGTCGGCGTAATTGAAGGGGGACATTTTATTATACAAATCAGTGGCTTCCCAAAAGGTGCGCGGTTCCGACTGGAATCCGAAAGGGGTAAGCGAACGGTTATAGGCTCCGCTTCTGGCAATACCTGCAGCAAACAGGTCGCAATGCGCCAACAGGTTTGCCGTCATGAAGGCACCATATGAATGACCTCCAACAGCAACTCGTTTCGGGTCCACCACACCCATTTCCACTCCTTTATCGATGGCAGCTTTAGCATTTGCCACCAATTGTTCAAGAAAGGTATCATTAGGTTCGGCATCACCTTCTCCAATGATCGGAAAGGCGGCATTATCAAGGATTGCATACCCCTGCGTAACAAAGGGCACTGCCGAGCTGGCACTCAGGCGGGTAAAAGCAAAAGGGGAACCGGTAACCTGTCCGGCAGCAGATTTTGACCTATACTCAACGGGATATGCCCACAAGAGCGTTGGGAGTGGTCCGTCCTCCTTTTTCCAGCCCACCGGGGTATACAAAGTTGCTGTCAACTGAACTCCATCCGGTCTGAAATAAGTAATTCTCTCTTTTTTAACCCCTTCCATAAAAGGATAGGGGTTGGCAAAATGGGTAAGTTGAGTCAGTTGGCTTCCATTTTTAGCCTTCAGGTTCAGGATAAAGTAGTTTGAGGGTTCCGTGACAGATTGCCGGGTAATCAGTATCTGCAGTTTCCCGGGATCCAGTATTCTGCTGACTGATTCAAGGAACGGTGCCTGAGATCTCCACAATGGATTAATTTTCATCGTTTTGATATCAAACTCATTCAGAAAAGGCTGGTCCCCGTCTGCGGAAGCGCCTGAACCGGAAAGGAAGAGTGTGTTTCCTTTGCCCGCCAAGAGCAGAATTTGCCTTCCCCGGCTGTTCGTCATGACAAAACTTCCGGGATCACCATATTTATCCTCTGAGGACCGGTCCCAGATTACTTGGGCTGGTAATGAAGGATTGGATGGATCGAAGAAAGAGATTATCTCCTGTTTTGTTCTGGAGGAAGACTGGCTCATGACAGCCAGGTTGGCACGGCCCCAGCTGATCCGTCCGAAACGCAGTGTTGATTTAAACTGCGCAGCCGGTGAACCGGTAAAAGGTGCATCAAGTCGAAAGAGCTGATCGCGGAAAGGCACTTCTTTTTTCGGATCTCCTCCATCCAGAGCTTCCAGCCAATAGATACTGGCAGGAACATCGGCCCGCCAGCTGATATTTCTCGGGCCGGGAACAGTGGCATCATAACCGGTAGGAACATTTTCCTGAATTGGCAATCTAAAAAGCTCCTTAACAAGCTTTCCCGTCAAATCGCACACTTCCAGAACCGAAGAAAATTCGGAATAGCCGACCAGGTATGAATATGGTTTAGTCAGGCGTTCGGAAATGACAAATTCTCCACCCGGTGCAATATCAAAACGGGTATACATATCTTTTGGCATAACAGGGTGTGAAGTCCCATCAGGGTTAACCAGCCATATTTCAGCCTGTCCAAAATAGTCGAACAATTTCTCATCGTCAGGACCTGTGAGCATATCCTGATTAGTCCTGACAGCGGCTTTCCCACCCGAGGTTTCCTGCACCACCGGGCCTGAAGGGATCTTTGAAACCTCAGGTCTCGGGCCACGGCCCGAAGGTATAAACCGGCAAAGCAGTCCAGAAGCATCTGGAAGCCATTCGAAAGCAGAACCCAGCAGTCCGTTTACTGGTTTATCGCTGAGTATTCTGGCATTAAGGGTTACCAAATCGGCATACCACAAATAGATCCCTTTGGAAGTCAGCTGAAGGAATGCGAATCCCCTGCTATCCGGAGCCCAGGAAATCTGCAGGATTTTAAGAGGCGCTGGCAGTCCGGAAAAATGTATTTTTTCAAGAGAATTAAGAACCATCATTTCCAGGCTGACCGAATAGGATGGCCGGCTGAGTCCATTGATGACCGGATCGATGCGGAGACCTGCGAGCCTCAGCATTTCTTCAGCAAAATCGGCAATATCGGGGTTCTCAGAGCGGGTTAAAAAGAGTGCAAACCTGCCGGAGGGATCTGTCTGCATAGTCGGAGTTGCCGGAGCATCTACAACTGCGGCAAGATCTTTTGGCGGCATTTGGTACAGCAAATCACCTTGTGCATATATCATCATCGGGAAGGCTAAAAAGACGAGTATCGGTAAATGTAACAGTTTCATCGTATATGTGTTTTATGGGCAAATGCACGTTAGATCTGCAAATTATTAAAAACAATCGTATTCAGCTATATTTGAACCCCAAAGAAACAAACGATGGATTCGATAAAAAAACTTGTACAGCAGGTATGGGAAGATCGCACCTTGTTAAGTCTGCCGATTTACCGTGAAGCTATTGAAAGTGTGATTGAGGAGCTTGACAAGGGCCGTTTGCGTGTTGCAGAGCCGGAGGGCGACGGTTGGGCAGTTAATGAGTGGGTTAAAAAAGCTGTCATTCTTTATTTCCCTATCCGCAAGATGGAAACTATGGAGGCCGGACCTCTGGAATTCCACGATAAAATTCCCCTGAAGCATGATTACGCCTCGCAGGGTGTAAGAGTAGTTCCGCAAGCCGTGGCGCGTTACGGGGCCTATCTGGCTCCCGGGGTGATCATGATGCCATCCTATGTGAATATCGGGGCCTATGTTGATGAAGGAACGATGGTTGATACCTGGGCAACCGTTGGTTCTTGCGCACAGATCGGAAAAAGCGTTCATCTGAGCGGAGGCGTTGGGATCGGAGGCGTACTGGAGCCCGTACAGGCAGCTCCGGTTATCATTGAGGACCATGCGTTCATTGGTTCAAGATGCATTGTTGTTGAAGGGGCTCGAATATGCAGGGAAGCCGTTCTGGGGGCAAATACGGTAATCACTGGTTCCACAAGAGTATTGGATGTATCGGGCGCCGAAATCATTGAATATCGCGGTTATGTTCCACCAAGATGTGTGGTGATTCCCGGCACTTACCCGAAGAAATTCCCGGCTGGCGAATTTCAGGTGCCGTGTGCCCTGATTATCGGTCAGCGAAAGGCATCCACCGATCTGAAAACAACACTCAATGAGGCATTGAGGGAATACAATATTTCATGATAAAATTATCGGCAGTCATCATATCTTATAACGAGGAGAGGGACATTGAAAGGTGCCTGGAATCGCTGACTGACCTGGCCGACGAGGTATTAGTGCTTGATTCGTTCAGTACAGACAGCACAGAGGCTATATGCAGGAGATTCGGTGTACGTTTTGAGCAGCATTCCTTTGACGGATATGTTTCACAGAAAAACAGGGCCTTACAGATGGCTGCGTTTGATCATGTCTTATCGCTGGATGCGGATGAAGCTTTGTCCGCAGAAGCCAGGCAGGAGGTAATCGTGGCAAAAAAAGATTGGAATCATGATGGATACCTGTTTAACCGGAAAAACAATTTTTGCGGGCACTGGATGCGTTATACGACCTGGTATCCCGACCGAAAGCTGCGACTTTTCGACAGGCGGCTTGCTGAATGGACAGGTATTGATCCTCATGATTATATCCGGATGACCACTGGAAGCAAAGTGGCCCGCATGGAAGGGGCATTGCTTCACTGGCCGGTGCGCACGATAGCAGAACAGCAGCTGAAAGTTGAGCAATTCGCAAGAATCTCCGCAAAATATTATTTCGAAAGAGGGATCAGATCCGGCCTTGGTTCGGCAGGGCTTCACAGCGTATGGCGCTGGTTTAGAGAGTATTGCCTTAACTTAGGCTTCCTCGATGGAAGAGCTGGCTGGCAAGTGTCAAGATTTTCAGCACTTTACGTTTGGAGAAAATATTATTATCTTCGTCAATTAAATGGAAGTCAACCGAAATAGCAGCTGGAGCGTAAGCGATTTACTTAATGCCGTGGAAGTTCTGAGGCAGGGAGGAATAATCCTCTACCCCACCGACACTATCTGGGGACTTGGTT
The DNA here is from genome assembly GCA_903832165.1 of uncultured Bacteroidota bacterium. Classification (GTDB taxonomy): domain Bacteria; phylum Bacteroidota; class Bacteroidia; order Bacteroidales; family UBA12481; genus UBA12481. The sequence goes on from CAILAQ010000288.1 coordinate 6,992, forward strand.
GCGACGCTACGAATCCGGAAGCCATAGAGAAAGTATACCGCATTAAGGAGCGACCGACCGGAAAAAGCATGCTTATTCTGGTTTCCGATATAAAAATGGCGGATGAGTATACGAAAGAAACTCCCGATCTGATATGGAATGTAATGGAAGAGGCTTTAGAGCCTTTGACACTTATTTTCCCTCATGCCCGCAACCTTGCGGATAATTTACCGGCACCCGATGGGTCCATTGGAATCCGTTTACCGAAAGACAACTTTTGCCTGGAGTTAATTCGCGTTTTCGGCAAGCCAATCGTATCCTCATCGGCTAATGCCAGCAATCATGCACCCCCTGAATTTTTCACTGATATTCCGCGCGAATTGATTGAATTAGTGGATTATGTTGTTCAATGGCGGCAGGATGATTTCAAACCCGGAACCCCATCGACAGTAGTCAGATTAGGATCGGACGGGGAGATGGAGATGATCAGACCCTGAAAGAAGACGGAAGACGGAAGACGAAGAAGAAGATTGGGAGACGACAGAAGACCGGAGGACGGAAGAATTAAAGATCGAGGAGACCGTCGGGGATACGGAGAATGAGCTGGCGTTTTTTGGGATCGGTTGATATCACAAATTCAGGATGCAAAGGCAGGAGTGCAGTTTTCCCTTCAATTTCTATTTTAAGCAGCGGATTTCCCGGAATATCTTCAAAACCTGTTACACTACCTGTTTTACCTGAAATTTCATCATAAAGAAGAAAACCCGTAAGGGATTCGATATCGTCGCTGCCAGCAACAAACCAGTCAGTCCAGGCACCCTCAAGATGACAGGACAGCCCCACAAATCCGGCAGCTTTTTCCGGTCCGGTCACTTGATCCAACCCTACCACCACATGGCTGGCATCTTTTTGGAATACAGACTCTTCCGTTACCTGAAAAGGAACTAAGCCACCATCGATCCTTATAAAAATCCATTCGGGGAAATCCAGCACATCAGCGGCGGGTTTGAGTAATCTGATGACCAGTCGACCATTCACCCCATGAACCTTGACGATCTTGCCGGCATCGAAGGTTTCCGATTCGATTTTTTCAGTTATTGAGGACAACCTGTTGAAATTTAGTCTGATAATTTTTTGATTCCAATCGCACCATATAAATTCCAGCAACCAGCCCCAGGGATTTCAGGTCCACTGGTATTGCAGGACCCGTCACCGGTTGTCTGGCAATAAGTTTTCCGGATGAATCCAGAATGACCCATTCTGCCTTATCACTCAATTGAAATCCACCGGGAGCCATTTGAATCGAACCTGTTGTAGGATTAGGGAAAATCCCGTTTCCTTCAGCAGGAGAAGCCATCACTTTGGCTGCAGATGAAATCTGGCCCGGCAATCTGTATATTCTGGTCTCCACCGAATAGGGAAAAGAAGAGTAGTCTGTGATATAAGTCAGCATGCGGGAACCGGAGCCGCTGATATTCATAATCTCTGTCCAGCTGCCACCGGGCAAATCCGCCAGGATTGTACCGTTTTCATCCGCGACTCTCGTGGTATAGATATAGTAATAGCTGGTTGTGGTTTGCACATACTGATAGAAAACAAAAAGCAGTTCAATGCTATCATCCATGTCAAATAAATTCTGTGTTACATACTGAATATCATACAGATAATCGCCGGATGGCACATCAAGCTTTACGGTTTTGAAGAGGGAATAATCCAGGTTGTAAATACGGCATTCATTAATAGCATCATCCATTACATAGAATTTCTGCCCCTCCTTTTCCAGTTTGGCAATATTTCCGGAGAAATTAAAAGAATGTTCGAATACAATCTGTGCATGAGATGCAGGGATGATGATAAAAATCAA
>CAILAQ010000289.1 GCA_903832165.1 uncultured Bacteroidota bacterium
CAGTAAGACTGGATTTTTATCAGACCTAAAAATTCAGACAACGATATTCAAACCATCCGGCCCCGGCCCATTTCCATTGGCGATTATTAATCATGGAACAAATTTAGGTAACTCACATCAACAGGAACGTTTTAGACCTATGGCGATGGTGCAATATTTTATTGAACGAGATTATGTCGTCATTGTTCCAATGAGACATGGATTTGCTCAATCGGATGGAGAGAGTACTTTTTCGGGTAAGTCAGTGGAGTTGTATGGACTAAATGCTGCTGGGGATCTGAATGCCACGATAGATTATGCTCACACTCTTCCCTACGTTAATAAAAATATTACGGTAATGGTTGGCCAGTCAACAGGCGGCTGGATCACCCTTGCTTATGGAACAAATCACCCAGATTCCTCTTTGAAAGGACTGGTCAATTTTTCAGGTGTTGTCAAAGAACCCTGTTGTTTCGGTCTTTACAATGATTTGATAGATGCCTCTGGCCATTTTGGTGATAAAACGACTTTGCCGACCATCTGGTTTTATGGAGATAACGACAGCTTGATTGACCGGCATACCGCAAACCTGATGTTTGTCCATTACTCCCATGGAAATCCCAATTCGCGTTTTATTCCGTTCGGAATATTTTCCAATGATGCCCATAATCTCCTTATGGATCCTGCAGGGCGGAAAATTTGGGAGCCCTTTTTAACTCAGTACTTATATGACATAGGGGTGCCTTATAAACCCACTAAAAAGGCCATTTGAGAATGCTCTTCAAGTCTAAATTGATTTAAAACCCACGAAAGAGCCTATCAATGGCCGCTACAACAATGTGCTGTTGATCTCTCAGGCTAGCGACTTCTTTTTTAAGGTGCTTAGCGAGAACTGACGACATTCTTGGTGTGTCCAAGACAAATTTTTTTACCTTGAATTGCAAAGCTAGGCATTAAATCCTCCGCTGAGCTTAAATTTTGCATGTTCCAGTTTCCAGAGCCGCTCCTTCTCTTGCCTTACAAATGACTCTAAAAAGGCATCACATACTTTCGATATATTGATGCCTAACTTTTTTGCCTCAGCCAATACTTCCGTATTGAGTGTGAGATTAGTAGCCTTTTTTAAACTTTTTGTTTGTTGTAAGTGCGGATGGAGTTGTTGATGATCATGACCCAATTATGTAGGCATTCAAATAGGGAACTAGAAAGGTAACTGGGCCTCAGGCTTCACAGCCAACAACACTGCCTTAAACTCCGCCTGAATACGCTTAATCGCTGCTTCACTATCCGCTTCAAAGCGCATCACCACGACAGGTGTCGTATTCGAAGGTCGGGCAAGTCCAAAGCCATCGGCATATTCCACACGAACTCCGTCAATCGTATTGATAGATTCTGCAGTAGGGAACTTCGCATTGGCTTTAATGGTTTCGAGCAGAGCAAAAGGTTCACCCTCGGCACATGCAACTTGTAGCTCAGGTGTACATATCGCATTTGGCAAGTCGTTCAGTGTTTTGTTGGGATCTTTCTCTTTAGAGAGAATCTCTAAAAGACGTGCACCTGTATAGAGACCATCATCAAAACCAAACCAGCGGTCTTTAAAGAAGATATGGCCAGACATCTCACCTGCAAGTGGTGCACCAGTCTCTTTAAGCTTGGCTTTAACAAGTGAGTGGCCTGTTTTCCACATCAGCGGTTCCCCGCCATGTTGTTTAACCCAAGTGGCTAAGTTACGAGTGCATTTAACGTCATAAATAATTTGGCTACCAGGATTTCTGGATAAAACATCTTTGGCAAACAGCATCATTTGACGGTCAGGAAAAATTACTTGACCATCTTTAGTGACAACACCGAGTCTGTCAGCATCACCATCAAAGGCGAGACCTAATTCATTATCGGTAGTTTTTAAATTCTGAATGAGATCCTGTAAGTTCTCGATGTGCGCTGGATCGGGATGGTGATTCGGAAAATGACCATCCACCTCGCAAAAGAGTTCTTCCACTTCGCAACCCAGTGCTCTAAACAACTGGCCTGCGAATGCACCACCAACCCCATTACCGCAATCTACTGTAATCTTCATAGGGCGGGCCAGTTTGACATCACCCACGATGTGCTTGAGATACATCGGAAAAATATCAAAGGTAGTGCGAGTGCCGCATTTATTAGATTCGCCGGTAGCAAACTGCTTGGCTGCAATACGTTTGCGTAAAGCCTGAATCTGATCGCCATAAATCGCCGCGCCACCTAATACCATTTTGAAGCCATTGTAGTTCGGTGGATTGTGGCTTCCCGTAATCATGATTCCAGATTTGGGTTTTTTGCCATCCAAAACTTGGTTTGTACCAAAGTACACCATCGGTGTAGCAACCATTCCCAAATCGATGACGTTGATACCGGTTGAGAGTAGACCTTCGGTAAGGGCTTCTATCAAAGCCGGGCCAGATAAGCGACCATCACGCCCAATCACAATCTCAGTCTCACCAAGTTCACGCATCTCAGTACCAAAAGCTTGGCCAATCAGTTTGGCAATGGATGGATCTAAGGTCTGATCAATAATGCCGCGGATGTCGTAAGCTTTGAATATGGATGGGGATA
>CAILAQ010000290.1 GCA_903832165.1 uncultured Bacteroidota bacterium
ACCCCCTCATTTATACTCGGAATCATCAACGTCCGCGGCCGGATACTGTCGGTAATCAATCTGAAAACCTTTCTCAGCCTGCCTGAAAAGGGAATTACAAACATGAACCGCGTGATCGTTGTCAAAAGCGGAGAGATATTGTGCGGTATCCTGGTTGATGAGGTGACAGGAAAAATTGAGGTTCGGGCCGATCAGTTCAATGCTTCCATTCCAACCCTCACTTCGGCCCAGAATGAATATCTGGCCGGAGTCACCAAGGATCGATCAATCGTTCTGAATATTGAGAAATTCTTGTCTGATGATAAAATAATAATCCATGAAAAAGCTTAATTATCAATATCTTAATCAATGAAAATGACCGAATTTATAACCAGACGTATCAGTTCCAAGCTGATAGCACTCTTTCTTCTCGTATCAGTCATTCCAATTGCGCTGATAGCCATAATCAGCTACACCAGCTCAAGAAAATCCTTAAGGGACAGTATCGAAGCCGATATAAATTCGGTTATCCATTCAAGGGCAAAGCATATTGAGGATTTTGTCACCGTCAGCCTTGATATTGTCAATAGCGCCAGTGCACTGAGCTTATTCAGAGACAACCTGGATAATATTCAGAAAGGCATCGATCCGGTAAAATCAAGAGGCCTCCTGGAAGGTGCAATGGAGAGCTGGACGGCAAAAAGCAATTCGTTCTACCGGGCAAAAATATTGGATCTGAATGGTGTGATCATTGCTACTACCCGGAGCGTTTTTAACGATATGGGCATCAGCCGGTCAGACAAAGATTATTTTAAGGAAGGACTTAAACGGCCCTTTGTTTCGGATCCTTATGTCTCTCCGGATGACAATGTTGAGGTGATTGCCTATTCTTCTCCGATTATGGCTCCCGGTTCAAAAACGGATGTTATTGGCGTTCTTGTCATTCATCAGGCTATGACTGCCGAATTGAATAAGGGAAAGTCATGGGGCGAAGGCATCGGTATCAACCAGATTTCCAATAATTATGAAGGACTTGGGAAAACCGGAGAAACCTATTTGGTAAAAGATGACGGGCTGATTATAACCGAATCCAGGTTTGATAAAGATGCTGTGATGAAAATCAGGATCGATCCGGCAGCGTTGATCACCCGGATAGATCATTCTTCCCTGCTGACTTATAATGATTACCGCGGCCAGAAGGTTATCGGGGGTGTTCACAAAATTCAGGGCACGACCTGGTTGTTGATCGGGGAATTTGATGAGGCAGAGGTTTTTCATCCGGTTGCCCGGTTTGGAACAATTATTCTGATTCTGGGCGCGATCATGTTAATACTGGTCACATTGTCAGCTTATCTGATCGCCCGGAATTTTTCCAAACCCATTGTTCACCTTACTCAGGTAGCCGGTGCCATGGCGCTTGGTGATTTTAATCAGACCATTTCAGTTACCCTGAAAGATGAGATCGGCCACCTGGCTGATTCATTCAGAACCATGCAGGTTGCTATGCTTGAAAAGGCAGAAATGGCGAAGGAGATTTCCGAGGGTAACCTGCTGATAAAAATTATACCCCTGTCTGATAAGGACACCATGGGAATTGCTTTTCAGACCATGGTGGCAAAACTCAGGTTGCAGCTGAGGGACATCAGCGAGGGGATCAATGTGCTCGCTTCTTCATCGAGCGAAATCATGGCCGCAGTTTCACAGCTGGCTTCAAATTCTGCCGAAACTGCCACTTCGGTGGGTGAAACAACTACCACGATTGAGGAGGTTAAGCAAACAGCGACTGTCTCTAATCAAAGAGCGAAAATAGTTTCAGAAAATGCCATACGCCTGACTGATATTTCAAAAGAAGGGAATAGGGCTATAGCCAATACCATTGAAGGTATGACCAAAATCAAGCTGCAGATGGGAGCCATTGCCGGCATGGTCGTTAAGCTCAGCGAACAGAGCCAGACAATCGGGGAAATCACCGCCACCGTAAATGAACTCGCTGAACAGTCAAATCTGCTTGCAGTCAATGCGGCAATCGAGGCAGCAAAAGCAGGTGAACAGGGAAGGGGATTTACCGTAGTGGCCCAGGAGATCAAAATGCTTTCAGAGCGGTCAAAAGAGGCAACCGGACAGGTAAGGGGAATCCTCCGGGATATCCAGAAATCGATCAGCTCCGCGGTGATGGCCACCGAAGAAGGAGGGAGAGCCGTGGAGGATGGGCTGAGGCTCACGAATCAATCAGGTGAAACTATCCGGGTGCTCTCTGAAAGCGTCACGGAAGCGGCCAATGTCGCCATTCAGATTGCGGCATCCAGCCAGCAACAGCTCGAAGGGATGGATCAGGTGGTAGTAGCGATGGAGAATATTCGTGAAGCCAGCACGCAAACAGTTATCAGCACGCAGCAATCTGTTGAGTCAGTTAATGATCTTCAAAAGGTGGGTCAGAAACTTGAGGCAATGATGAAACAATACAAACTTAAATGACCGGCAGGGAGGAATTTTTAAAGAAACTGCTGGCTACCTTCAGGATTGAGGCGGCGGAGGGCATTACCAATCTGACAGCCAATCTGATCGAATTGGAAAAGGAGCTTCCCGAGGAACGTAAAACGGAGCTCGTGGAAGCGTCGTTTCGCGAGGCACATAGTCTGAAAGGTGCCTCCCGTGCTGTAAATGAAACAACTATTGAAAAGATTTGCCAGGCTTTGGAGAGCGTATTTTCGGGCCTGAAACAAAAGAGTGTCCGATACGACTCCAGCCTGTTTGACGTGTTTCATCAGGCCTTGAATACACTCAATGATATTCTCGGCAGGGCCGGTAGTAATCAGGATGGTGTTGACAGTGCCAAAGTTGATCAGGTGCTGAATGGCCTCTCTCAAATCATTCAGCTGAACAGCGGGCCGGCTCCCGAAAAGTCTGCTGCTCCGGTTACCGTCCAGGCTCCTGCGGCGGAGATTAATCCCGTCCAGCATAGACAGCAGGATACGATAAGGATATCTTCCGAAAAATTGACGGATCTGTTTTTTCAGGCTGAAGAATTGCTGGAGCTCAGACAATCCTTTTCCTATCTGAAAGATAGTGTGAAGAGCCTGACCGCGAAGATGCAACTGCTGAAACAGGAGAGTCCCGGTTTGCAGTCATCCGAATGGACCGTTTCGCTGATTAAAAGCATGGAGGACGACCTTGAAAAATTGCGCAAATCCATTGTGCGACAGGGTTATAGCTCAGGCTTGAAAATAGAGACGCTGCTGGATGAGGTGAAAAAAATAATGTCGGTTCCCTTTTCAACTGTCCTTGATGGCTTTTCGAAAGCCGCCCGCGACTTATCAAGGGACCAGGGTAAGGAAATTCTTGTGGAGATACGGGGAGCGGATATCGAAATTGACCGCCGGATACTGGAGGAAATCGGAAAACCATTGAATCATATTTTGCGCAACTCGATTGATCACGGAATCGAAAATCCGCAGGTGCGCGCTAAAATGGGTAAACCTGCTCATGGAACAATCCGGGTGGCTGTCGACCGGCTGGAAAATAACAGGATCGAGATTCTGATCTCCGATGACGGCGCCGGGGTGGATATCGAAAAACTCAGAAAGAAATTTATCGGGCAGGAAAACCTTTCTCCGGAACAGGCTGTAAACATATCTGAAGCCACCTTGCTCGATTTTGCATTCAAATCAGGAATTTCCACGGGCGAAATGATTACTGATCTCTCCGGTCGCGGATTGGGGTTGGCTATCGTCAGGGAAAAGATTGAGCAGCTTGGCGGTGTTGTTACCCTGTCTACCCTGAAGAATAAGGGAACGGAATTTCGTATCCGGATTCCCCTGTCCATGGCCACTTTCAGAGGGGTGCGCATTCAGCTCGGTGAGCGCCAGTTTATTATGCCTACCGCAAAGATTGAAAGAGCCTTACGGATCGAAAAATCGGCTGTCAGGACAATCGAGAGTAAGCCAACCATTGTGTATCGCGAAGAGATTCTACCGTTGGTTTATCTCGCAGACGTTCTCGGAATTCCCAATAAGGAAAGTGAAGGAGATTATTTCCAGATCCTGGTCATGGGCCCTCCGGATAAGCTGATCGGATTTTGTGTCGATGAGATACTGGATGAGGAGGTGGTTCAGCTAAAAAAATTCAATGCCCAGCTGCAGCGGGTGAAGAATATTTCAGGTGCAACCGTACTGGGCTCGGGCAAAGTGGTGCCTGTACTGAATGTGTCGGACCTGCTTTTGTCGGCGTTGAGCAATTCCGGGGTCAGCGACAGGAACAGAACGAATGTTAGTGAACATAAGCAGAAATCAATCCTGGTCGTGGAAGATTCCATTACCTCCAGGATGCTTCTCAAAAATATTCTGGAAACTGCAGGTTACAGTGTAGCTACAGCCATCGATGGGATGGAAGGTTATGCAAGGCTGAAGGAAAACCCTGCCGATCTGGTGGTTTCGGATGTTGACATGCCCCGGATGAACGGAATCGATATGACGTCGAAAATCCGCTCCGACAAATCAGTGGCAGCAATTCCGGTAGTGCTGGTGACCTCTCTCTCCAGGCGTGAAGACCGCGAAAGAGGAATGGAAGCCGGGGCCAGCGCCTACATTGTTAAAAGCAACTTCGACCAAGGCAATCTTCTCGAAGTTATTGAACGTTTGATCGGATAAAAAATCAATTATGGTAAACGTATTAATTGTTGAGGATTCCCGTGTTGTCAGTGAATATCTGTACTATATATTCAGTAAGGATCCTCAGATACAGGTGGTTGGAAATGTTAGTAACGGCAGGATGGCCGTTGATTTCCTCCGGGATCACAAGCCGGATGTAATCACTATGGATATTGATATGCCTATCATGAACGGGTTGGAGGCAACGCGAATTATTATGTCCACAAACCCGGTTCCGATCCTGATTGTTACTGCCAGCCGGAATGCCCAGGAAGTTTCCACTTCCATCGAGGCCATGGCTGCAGGTGCATTGGCCGTAATTGAAAAACCGGTCGGAATTGGTCATCCGAAAGAGGAAGAATTGGCCGGAAGGCTATTGAATATGGTGAAATTGATGGCCGGCGTGAAAGTGGTGAAGAGGAAGGCAAAGGCTCCCGCGGCAGCTCCGAGAAATCCGGCAGTGCCCAGGCCGGGGTTGATGCCGGGAACTCTTAGGATTCCTGAAGTTGTGGCAATAGGAGTTTCGTCGGGCGGTCCGCAGGCCCTGCAAAAAGTTTTTGCCGGTATCAGCGCAAAGTTTCCGTCGCCAATATTGGTTGTTCAACATATAGCAGCAGGGTTTCTTGATGGGTTGGTAAACTGGCTGGGTAATTCAGCTCAGATACCATTGAAAATTGCGGAGGATGGGGAAAAGCTGCTGTCGGGCCAGGTCTATTTTGCCCCAGACCATCACCATATGTGCGTGACAAGGAACGGCCGTATCCAGCTGCTAAAGGCTTCCGTAAATGGGGGAATCTGTCCATCGGTGGCCAATTTGTACAAAAGTGTTAACGAGGTATACGGCAATGCCGCCTGTGGAATCATCCTCACCGGAATGGGGAGCGATGGTGCGCAGGAGCTGAAATATATGGAGGAAAGCGGTGCATTAACCATTGCCCAAAGCAAGGAAAGCTCACTCATCTTCGGAATGCCCGGTGTGGCAGTTCAGCTGGGTGCTGCCCGATATGTTCTGGATGCAGAGGAAATAGGAAGTGTTTTAGTAGAAATGGAAACCTCAAACAGGAGATAATCGGATGCAGACAGAACGTAATAAAATTCTGATTGTTGAAGACAGCAGAACGCAGGCGGAAGAATTGAGATATTTACTGGAGAGCAACGACTTTATTGTCACCCATGCCCTGAACGGTGAAATAGCGATCAGGATGTTAACCGGCTTCACCCCGGATATAATTATCAGCGATATTGTGATGCCGGGAATGGATGGATTCAGATTTTGTTCACTCGTGAAAGAAGATGACCACCTGAAGGATATTCCGGTTATACTGCTGACTTCTCTTTCCGATTCAAAAGATGTGATAAAAGGACTGGAATGCGGTGCCGACAGCTTTCTCGTGAAACCATACTCAGAAGAATTTCTGATTGCCAGAGTACAGTATTTTCTTCGAAATCTGGAATTGCGCCGTGCTCAGTCGGACGATGCCCCACTGGAGATTCTGTTTGGCAATGAGGTATACACCATAAGTTCATCCCGCAGGCAAATCATGGATCTTCTGGTGTCGAATTATGAAAACTCCATGATAAAAAACCGGGAGCTCATCGAAAGTAATAAGAGCCTGCAGATTGCCAGAGACAACCTGAACCGTATGAATGCCCACCTCGACCAGATGGTTAAGGTCCGTACACAGGAACTGGAAAACACGAATAAGAGTCTCAAGGAGGAAATTGAAGAAAGAAAACGGATTGAAGCAGAGTTGATCGCAGCTAAAGAGAAGGCCGATGAAGGCAGCAGGCTCAAATCAGCTTTCCTGGCTAATATGAGTCACGAGATCAGAACTCCGATGAATTCAATTATGGGTTTCTCGGATCTGATGCTTGATGCAGACCCCGAAGAAAAGGAACGGTACGCGCAGATCGTGCATAAAAGTTCAACTCATCTGCTGGGCCTGATCGACGATGTCTTTTTCGTTTCCCGGCTGCAAACCGAAAAACTTCCGCTTAATCTTACAGAATTCAGACCTGCTGAAATTATCAGTGATGCTTTTAAAATGTTTAACCATCCGGGAACAATCAAAAAATTGGAGCTCCGGGTATCTTATCCTCCGGAATATGACGGGTTGCGGATTGTTTCAGATGCAGGCAAAGTTAATCAGGTGCTAACCAATCTGCTTTCAAATTCCTTAAAGTACACCTTTACCGGATATATTGAATTTGGATTTGATGTCGTTAACGGAGAGGTTGAATTCTTTGTAAAGGATACCGGAATTGGTATTGATAAAAAGGAACAGCAAACTGTTTTCGAAGCTTTCTACCGTGGTGAAAAAGCGCGGAGCTCTATCATAGGCGGAACCGGATTGGGCCTGAATATCGTGAAGATGGTGGTGGAGCTACTGGGTGGCTCTGTCGGCGTTCAATCTGAACCAGACCAGGGTTCCCGCTTCCGTTTTACTGTCCCAATGAATCACCAGCGAACACCGATTTTTTATTGAAGCAGTAATTCGTTCCTTTGCGGACAAATTATCAGAACACTTTGAATCAAGAAGAAATAAGCAGACGGAGGACATTCGGGATTATCAGTCACCCTGATGCCGGAAAAACCACCCTCACCGAAAAAATCCTTTTATTCGGGGGTGCCATCAAGACAGCTGGTGCTGTGAAGATGAACAAGATCACAAAAACCGCGACCTCCGACTTTATGGAGATTGAGAAACAGCGCGGGATATCGGTGGCTACCTCTGTTATGGGTTTTGAATATGACGGGTACAAAATCAATATTCTCGATACCCCCGGTCACAAGGATTTTGCCGAAGATACCTACCGTACCCTCACTGCTGTGGATAGCGTGATCCTCGTGGTGGATTGCGTGAAGGGTGTGGAGGAGCAAACCCGCAAGCTCATGGAGGTGTGCCGGATGCGCCATACACCTGTGATTATTTTTATCAATAAGCTCGATCGTGAAGGTATCGACCCATACGATTTGCTGCATATCATTGAAAAGGAGTTGAGCATTCATACCCGGCCGCTTACCTGGCCCATCGGGATGGGTGCCGGATTTAAGGGTGTATATAATCTCTATACCAAGCACCTGCTTCTGTTTACCCCGCATATGACCAAAATTTCCGAAGATCAGTTTGCTATCGACGATTTGGCCAGTCCGGAGCTCGACAAGCGCGTGGGAGCCGAATCTGCCAATCATCTTCGAAAGGATATTGAGCTGATTGATAGTGCTTACGAGCCCTTCGACAAAGATCTTTACAGTGAGGGTTACCTCGCTCCGGTTTTCTTTGGAAGTGCGATCAATAATTTTGGGGTAAAAGAACTTCTTGATACGTTTATCACGATTGCCCCGGCCCCATTACCCCGCTTTACGGAAACACGGGAGGTTAAACCGGAAGAGAATGATTTCTCGGGATTTGTGTTTAAAATCCATGCCAATATCGATCCGAAACATCGTGACCGCATTGCCTTTTGTCGTGTCGTCTCCGGTAAATTCGAGCGGAACAAATTTTTTCATCATACCCGCCTCGATAAGAAGTTGCGCTTTTCCAGCCCGACCAGTTTCATGGCAAACGAAAAGGCTATCGTTGAAGAAGCCTTTCCGGGTGATGTAGTCGGACTTTATGATACGGGGAATTTTAAAATCGGAGATACCCTGACTGAAGGCGAAATGCTGACTTTTAAAGGGATACCGAGTTTCTCCCCGGAGATATTCAAGGAGCTGATCAATAAGGATCCTTTTAAAACCAAACAGCTCGAAAAAGGAGTAAGGCAACTTTCCGATGAGGGTGTTGCCCAATTGTTCATCAAACAACCGGGTAATGTCAAGATTATCGGAACCGTGGGAGAATTGCAGTTTGAAGTGATCCAGTTCAGGCTCCTCCACGAATACAGCGCCTCCTGTACTTTCATGCCGCTCCGGTTATATAAGGCTTTCTGGTTTACCTCAAAAGATAAGGTTCAGATGAATAAGTTTATTTCGCTTCAGGCTCAGCATATTACCTTCGACAAGGACGACCGGCCGGTATTCATGGCCGAAAGCGAATGGCACTTCAAGGTGACACGGGAGGTTTATCCGGCCCTGGCGTTCCATATCACCTCGGAGAACAAATAACGTAGGGGAGGGACCCGCGTGTCCTCCCGGATTTGACAAAAGACAGAAGACAGA
>CAILAQ010000291.1 GCA_903832165.1 uncultured Bacteroidota bacterium
AGCATGAACCAGTTTGCCGGTATTCTTGAAAATACAGCAGGCGGCGTGATCCGCGCTCTGGATACCCGTACCAATGGAATTCCCGTAGTAGTTTATAACCCTCTGTCCATTGAAAGGGAAGATGTGGTTTCCGCAACTGTTGAGCTCCCTGGAACATTTGATCAGGTGAGGGTTTATGATGTAACCGGCAAGGAAGTTCCAGCCCAGGTGATTGCCATGAACGGTCGCATGGCTTCGATAATTATTGCCGCTCATTGCGCACCCGTTAGTTATAGCGTATTTGATGTGGTCCCATCCGCCCAGCCCTGTGCACTCGCCACCGGACTCTCAGTGAAAAAGAACCTGCTGGAGAATAACCGGTATAAAGTAACCATCGATAAAAACGGCGATGTTTCCTCTCTTTATGATAAAACAGCGAAAAAGGAGATGCTCAAATCTCCTGTCCGCCTGGAAATGCTGAACGATAAATCAGTCTCCTGGCCGGCATGGGAAATCATGTATGATGCCGTGACTGCGGCCCCCAGAAGTTATTTTGATCAGCCGATAATCACCATTGCTGATAATGGTCCTGCCCGGGTATCGCTTTGTGTCGTCCGTACCAAGGATGGTTCAGTAATGAAGCAGTTTATCAGCCTGGCAGCCGGATCAGCAGGTGATCGTCTGGAATTCAGGAACGAACTCGAATGGAATAGTCAGGGTACCCTGCTTAAAGCCGCATTCCCGTTGACCGTATCGAATGCCCAGGCAACTTACGATCTTGGTATCGGAACAATCCGGAGAGATAATAATCAGCCTAAATTATATGAAGTACCAGCTCAGCAATGGGCCGATGTTACCCAGGGCGATAACAGCTATGGTGTGACCGTAATGAGCGATTATAAAATGGGATGGGATAAACCTGCTGATAATCAGATCCGTTTAACCCTTATGCATACCGCAGCTACCGGCCGTGGCTACATGGACCAGGCTACCAATGATATCGGTACCCATACTTTCTCCTTTGCGGTTGGAGGACATAAAGGTGACTGGAGAGATGGAAGCTCACAGTGGGCAGCAACCCGTCTGAACCAGCCGCTGGTGGCATTCAATGCTCCGAAACACCAGGGTTCACTGGGTAAATCGTTCAGCATGCTGACTGTTAATAGTGCCCAGGTAGCAGTGAAAGCGCTGAAACAGGCTGAACTGACTGACGAGATAGTTGTCCGTGTACAGGAACTCTTTGGTAAAGATGCCAAGGGGGTTAAAATTGTTTTCCCAGCAGGTATCACATCGGCCCGTGAAGTAAACGGTATCGAAGAAACCACCGGTAAGGCGGTTATTGAAAACGGTCAGCTGGTATTTGACCTGAAATCTTATCAGCCAAAGACTTTTGCTGTAAAAATCGGAAAACCTGCCCAGGCCATCGGAATGAAAACTTCGCAATGGCTGGCTCTGAATTATGATATTGATGGTATTAGTTTCGATGGAAACCGCACCGATGGTGATTTCGACGGCAAGGGAAATACCTACCCGGCTGAATTGTGGCCTTCGGAAATCGTTTCCAGTGATGTGGTATTCAAAATGGGTTCATCCGCAGACGGACAGAAAAACTTTTTGAGCGCTAACGGTCAGACAATCAACCTCCCTGAAGGTAATTTTAATACCGTTTATGTACTGGTCTCCTCAGCCGACCTGGATCAGAAAGCTGAATTCAAGGTTGATGGAAAACCGGTTAAGATGGAGGTTCCCTATTATTCAGGCAATATCGGCCAGTGGGATAAACGCGATTTCCGTAATGGATATAAGCAGTCAGTAAGGATCAATGGTGTTACCCATCCAAAGCCAATCGCTACAGCTCCGGCATTTATCAAGCATGTACCTGTGGGATATGTTGCCTCGCATCGGCATCTTGGCAAAACCAATGAGAATGAAGCTTACATATTCGGATACCTTTTCCGCATAGCTATTGAGATTCCGGCAGGTGCAAAAACTTTGCAGCTCCCTGATTCGAAAGAAATCCGCGTAGCTGCAATCACTCTTTCTAATGATGCTAACCGCTTATCCAAAGCAGCCGGTCCGATCGGCGTTGAATTTCCGCGTGATCCGGCCAGGGCTTTGGCCATAGCTGCTAAAATGAATGAGCCGGTCTCCTTTGAAGGTCTGAAACCTATTGAAGCCCTTAAAAGCGAACCCGCCAATCTGAAGCCGGGTCTTGCCTGGGCTTATTATGAAGGTCGCTGGAGAAGGCTGCCCGACTGGTCAAAACTGACTCCTTTGAAATCAGGAACCTGTGTGACTCCAGAGCTGCCGGCTGATCATAAACCCGAATTCTTCGGCGTTGTTTTCGAAGGATTTATTAAAGTCCCGGCAACCGGTGCTTATACTCTTTTCACCACTTCCGATGATGGTTCTTCTATCACAGTTGATGATGTACTGATCACTGACAATGACGGTGCTCACGGGGAATCGGAAGAAGGTGGATATGCTTTGCTGGCTGCAGGTTTGCACAAAGTAAAGATCCAGTATTATAACGGATCCACAGATTTCGCATTCTCCTTGGCCGTTGAAGGTCCGAACATGAAAAAACAGGCAGTGCCGGCCGGTTGGTGGCTCAGGCAGTAGACAGAAGACGGAAGACGGACAGAATTGGCCCTCGGAGAGTTGTCATTCCCGCGAAGGCGGGAACCCCGTTGCAACCCTCAAAATTTGCCAATTGCAGACTGCCTTCTGCCTTTTGCCATCTGCCTTAATATATTTTGGTCCGCCTCTGTCAAATTGTATAATTATTGAATTATCTTTGCACCCGATAATAAATTATGAATAACAATTTCCTGCATCAGCTGTTTCATTTCCATCATTTCATGATGCCAAAAACTCATGCAGAGAAGTAAGATATCGGTAGTGTAAAACTCCGGGAAAGGCTTGCAAATCTGCAGGCCTTTTCTGTTATAATAAGGTAACATGCATACATTGAAAATCGCATTGCAAAAGTCCGGACGCCTGAGCGAAATCTCGCAAGAGCTTATTGCTGAGGCCGGTATATCACTGACAAACGGCAAGCGTACCCTCATCGCCCAGTCTTCTACTTTCCCTTTGGAGGTGCTGTACCTCCGCGACGATGATATCCCTCAGTACGTAGCTGATGGTGTGGCCAATGCCGGTATCATCGGTGAAGATGTGCTCCGTGAATCTGAGTATCCGCTTGAAATTGTATACCGTTTGGGCTTTAGCCGCTGCAGAATGAGTATTGCTGTACCTAAAGAACAGAATTACAACGGATTAAAATGGCTTAACGGAAAGAGAATTGCGACATCGTTTCCGAAAATTCTTCGTACCTTTCTGGCTGAGAACCAGATCGATGCGGAGATCCATTTTTTAAACGGCTCAGTCGAGATTGCTCCGGCTATCGGCTTGGCTGATTGTATCTTTGATATCGTAAGTTCGGGAAGTACCCTGATCAGTAACGGACTTAGGGAGGTTGAAGTGGTTATGCAGTCTGAAGCAGTACTTGTTGCCGCTCCGGGCCTGTCGGATGAAAAACGAGCGATCCTGGATAATTTTCTCTTCCGGATAAAATCGGTTCTGGCGGCGCGCGATAATAAGTATATTCTGCTCAATGCCCCGAATGATAAGCTGGATGAGATCTGCCGCATCTTGCCGGGCATGAAAAGCCCCACAGTGATGCCGCTGGCCACCGAAGGCTGGAGCTCTGTGCATTCTGTTCTGAGCGAGTCGGAATTCTGGAATATTATTAACCAGTTACGTGAAGCTGGGGCCCAGGGAATCCTGGTGATCCCGATCGAAAAAATGATTCTATAAGTCTTGTCAAAATGAAGATTTTAATCAATCCGCCGAAGAAGCAATGGGGCGAAATTCTAAAGCGCCCGGTTGTTAAGGGAAATGCTACCGAAGAAAAGGTGTTGCAGATGCTTGATTCTTTGCAGAAATCAGGCTGGGACGAGGTGTGCCGGATGTCCGGAGAGCTTGACGGATATG
>CAILAQ010000292.1 GCA_903832165.1 uncultured Bacteroidota bacterium
ACGAATAGCTTAAAGAACTCTTTTCTTTCAGACGGGAAACTGATCATTGAGGCACGCAAAGAGGCCATCGGCGGATTTAACTATTCATCCTCCCGACTGACCACTCAAAATAAGAAATTCTTCAAATTCGGACGCATTGATATCAGGGCTAAACTACCTGTCAGCAAAGGATTGTGGCCTGCATTATGGATGCTGGGTACAAATATTTCTTCTGTAGGATGGCCGGCATGCGGAGAAATGGATATCATGGAACTGATCGGTACATTTCCTTCAAGAGTCAGCTCGACCATGCACTGGAGTTCTTCTGCAGGCGCGCATTCATCGAAAGGCGCCAACTACAATTCAACCTCAGGAGATTTCTCACAGCAGTTTCATGTGTTCAGCATGGTTTGGAAGCAGGACAATATCGACTGTTATGTGGATGATAATCTTTTTCTGACGGTAAAGGCGGCAGACGCCGGAGCTACCTATCCATTTAATGCCAGCCAGTTTTTCATATTTAATGTGGCGGTTGGTGGCGATTGGCCTGGTTCGCCCGATGCCAGTACTACTTTCCCTCAGAGGATGTTTGTTGATTATGTGAGAGTCTTTCAATGAAAACGCACTCATTTGCTGCTCGTTCGTGGCTATACCTTGTCCTGATCGTGGTGGGTCTGAGCAATTGTGGTAAGTCAGGGACAGTTGCTCCCGTTACCACGAAACCCGACCCAACACCTTCACCGACCGGGAATGTCAAATCGGATGTTGCATGCTGGCTGACAAATCCCGATCAACTGGTACTGTTTAAAAAGCAGACAGACGCTTTGAATTTTAGCAGTTCGTCAAATATGAATCCATCCATTGTTGTTGACACTACGCTGATATACCAGTCTATCGACGGTTTTGGTGCAGCCCTCACCGGAGGAAGCGCCTATTTAATTGATCAGTTGACTGCAACCGATCGCAAAGCTTTACTTCAGGAATTATTTACTTCAGACAGTACATTCATTGGGATGAGTTACCTTCGAATCAGCATCGGAGCATCAGATCTTGATGCCACCGTATTTTCGTACGACGATATGCCCTCCGGTCAGACGGATATTGGTTTGCAACGTTTTAGCATCGCACCCGACAACGCTCATCTGATACCTGTACTGAAAGATATCATTGCGCTTAACCCGAAAATCAAAATCCTGGGGTCGCCCTGGTCTGCACCGGCTTGGATGAAAACCAACGGGAGCCCTTATGGAGGAAGTCTTAAACCGGAATATTATGGCGAATACGCGAATTATTTTGTGAAATATATCAAGGCCATGGCTAGTCAGGGGATCATCATCGATGCGATCACTCCTCAGAACGAACCACTCAATGCCTACAATAATCCAAGTATGACAATGTCTGCCGCCGAACAGACGAGTTTTGTGAAAAGCTACCTCGGACCGGCTTTTCAGTCGGCAAATATCACCACAAAAATTATTGTCTACGATCATAATTGTGATGTACCTTCCTATCCACTCACTATTTTGAACGACCCCGCCGCGAAGAAATTTGTCGACGGATCGGCTTTTCACCTTTACGCCGGGGATATTACAGCGCTGTATCAGGTTCATTCTGCCCACCCCGACAGGAATGTCTATTTCACGGAGCAGTGGGTCGGCGGACCGCAAAATTTTCCGGCCGACCTGAAATGGCATGTCAAGAACCTGATTGTTGGTGCTACAAGAAACTGGAGTAAAAACGTCATTGAATGGAACCTGGCTTCCGACCCCAACTATTATCCGCAT
>CAILAQ010000293.1 GCA_903832165.1 uncultured Bacteroidota bacterium
ATATCTATTTTGTTCTCCCTATGTATTTCCACAATTAATTTTGCAAAATCTGAAAAAAGGGTAGTAGCTTTCATATTCTTACTAGTCCCCAATGTTATAATTAGAGCATCTGCGTTTTGGATTGAATTTAATAGGTCAGCTTTATTAGTTGCATCACCAAGTATCACTTTTAACGATTTTTTCTCTTCTATTTCAATTTCAGATCGAGAAAGGGTCGTTATCGAATGATTTCTATTTAATCCTCTTTTTACTGCTTCTAGTCCAATTCCAGCCGAGGCTCCTATGATAGTTATATTCATTTTACTTTTTTTTTGATTTTAAATAATCTTCTCTGATTTTTGAGAGATCGATTTTCGAGCAGTCGATTAAAAGTGATTTCAAAATTTCGAAAGGTATTGCCTCCTCACTCGTGAAATTAATGCAGCCTTTTTGAAAACTGGCTTTTGGTAATAACTCTTTGAATTTTGAATGCAAAGATGGAACACAGTAAATGGGCAATATGTGAAGGGAAATGTATTTTTTAACACTTGAAAGTCCATATTTGAAAGTCCCTGGTGCCTTATAAATTATCATTTCCTTTCCCATCATTTTCCCAATTTGAGCACTAACGGTTTTATCAGCATTTAAAATTGCAAAATGAATTTTAGATAATATATTTTGTCGTTCAATTTCTTGCTGTGCGATGTATTGTTCTATAGTCATTTTGATTATTAAAAAGTTAATATGCTTGCCTATAACGAGTAGATACCCGAAAACTTGCGGGTATCTGATGTTATGGGCTGGCAAATGCGTGGGTTTTATTTTTCATTTTTTGTTTTATTTTCCAATACTTTCAAACTTTCTAAATAATTTTTTTCTGCTTCGCTCAATGTTTTTTGTTGATACTTCTTATATTCTGTGGTTGCCTTTTCAATAGCAATTTCGTGGCTGATTGAGCCTGCACCCTGCAACAGTTTTTCTCCACTCATTGTCAAAATTTTATCCAAATGTTCAGCCCAATCTTTCATTGTCATTGCTTGTTCTCGTTCGGCTTGACGCTCAGCAAAATCCAAATACCCCGATACTATTTGTCCTAGCGAACGAAGCTCTTTTTCGTCCAAATAATTTTTTGCAACTACAACGTCTTTCAAGTACGGACGACTGCCCGGGAAAGACATCAAACCCATAAATTCTTTTTCGGATGCACGAATGTCGCGTATGCGTTGCAACAATTCTTTCCAATAGCCACCACCACCCAAATTTTTCAGGCGTTCATCGTCCATGGTAAAACCTTTGCGGATATATTCGTTCAGTCGTTTGGTTGCCCATTGGCGAAACTGCGTTCCCCGGAAAGATTTTACACGGTAGCCGACAGAAATAATAACGTCTAAATTATAGTAATTAGGGGCTTTCTGCTGAAATTCGGAAATTCCGAATTTCTGTGTACACAGTGTCGCATCAAGCTCTCCTTCATTAAAAACATTTTGTATATGCTCGTTTATTGTAGATTTTGCTTTACCAAAAAGCAAGGCCAATTGCTCTTGCGTCAGCCATACTGTTTCATCTTCAAAGCGAACATCTACCGATATTTTTTCGTCCTCGGTTTTGAATAAAATAAAATCTGAATGGTTTTCTTTCATACTCTTTTTGATTTTCCTGATGGTGTCCCCTAAAATTTAACGGTATATGTTTTTCCTGCCGGACCCGTACCGGTGAAAACGATCTTTCCTCCGCTGCTGACGGTAATCTTCTGCTGATCTCCAACCCGCTCCACCAAAAGATCCCAGGCCTGTCCGAAAGTGCGTAGGTCGCGCATCGCCATCTTTGGCCATTCCTTGGGTAACCAGGGAGTGCAGGTAAAAGATTTCAGGCCTGTTGGAACGATCCCGAACATACCCTCGGTGAAAACACGGGGATACAGCGATCCGGGGCATAACATATCAATGGCATCTTCATCGGGATATGGACCCTGTTCGCCGAAAACCTGTGTTTTCACTACCCGCCGGGTCAAATCGAGCGCTTCTTCCGTGCGACCGGCTTTGAACAATACCCTGAGGGCATAGTAGGTCTCGCGTGCCCATTCCGTTGGCCGGGTTGATTCCGCAAGGATATCCAGACCCTCCATCCGTCGGGGCCAGAGCTTGTCGGACAGCAGTGCGGCAATCGTTCCCTCCTGCCTGTCACTGATGCCCATCGCGATCGGCAACAGTATCCATCCCCGAAGGGTGGTGTTTTCTTTAAAATACCGATAGGTTTTATAGCCTTCCATTTCAGCGCCGAAGTTGACCTCAATTGCCTTACGGAGCGCATCGGCACGTTTGTTAAAATCAATTTCAACCGATTTTTTACCCAGATCATGCGCCAGGTGCGCTGCCTGACGATAACCGCTATATGCCAGCGAGGAGGTGCTTAAGTTGGCATCTCCGGTAGGATATCTACCCTCCATTTCGTCAGTTTCTGAAGCGATTATGCCTTCCTTCGTCAGATGGCCTTTGACTGATTGGGCGCTGAACTCGATGAGCGGCCACATTTCTGCGGCTGCTTTGGGATCGCCAAGGAACAAAAGGAACTTCGACAGGCCGTAAAGCACCATGGCATCATCGCCACGTTCCTGCTGCACGAGCTTCAGTGAGGCATATTCGAACGAACCGGGAAACGGACGAATTCCTTTCTCCTTGCAATGCTCCATCCAGATCCTGTACATGTTCAGGGAGGCATTGTTTAACTGATCATTACCAAAAAACGGGAACACCGGACTGGAATATTCCACCGGGTCGTTTGCCCAGATACCCGGTGAGTATCGCAAACTACCGTTATGGGTGATAATGCCTTTCCAGGTCTCTGCCGGGCATTCAAGAATATGAAATTTCTGCAGTGCAAATGCGAGGTCAAGTGCCGGGTCCGCGGTTTCCAGACGGCCCGGTCCCTGCCATGCCGATTTTGCCAGGTCGACCCGTGCCTGGTGTTCTTTGGCAACATCAGCAACTTTGTCGGCAGCCTTTAACTCTTTGCCCTGAATCGAAACAATGAATGAAAGCTTTTCTCCAGCTGCCACCGAAACCGGTTCCATGCCTGTGCAGGTGCGGATGACTACTATTTCCTCATCCGTGTATTTCACCTGCCGGGTTGCCGAAACCGACATCTTTACCGCTTTGTCGGATTGGTTCCGAACCTGCCACTCCTCGATAACCAGAGCATTGGTGTTGGAAGGATAGATTGTACGATTGACGAGGATTCCCTTGTTTTCAGCATAGGTAAAAGTGAGCATTCCATCGAAGGTGGCCGATACCGGGGACCCGATTTTCTGGATCAGGTTATTGATACGCAGTTCCGGATCCGAATCTGTTCCGGAATCAACCATGTTTTTATTAAAATTATCGCTCTTCACATTAAAAAATCGGGAAGTATAATTCAATCCCTTGGTGAAAGAGGATTGAAACTGCATCACCACCCGGAGTCCCTGCAGATTCATTACCAGGGCCTGATCCGGATCGTTGCCTGTCCAGGTATGCGTAATGGTCCCCGCCTCATTCCGGACCCAGAAATCGGGCTTGTCAGAACTTGCTGCAAAGAGGCATTGCGGTACTAAAAACATCAGGAAGAATAAAATATTTTTCATGCTTTGAGTCCAATAATTATTTAACAATCATTTTGGGTAATTCAGTCCGTACTTGCGTTTTTTCGTTTTTTCTGAAAATAGGAAAGGCTGTATCCTGACTGGATTCATATTTCTGTAAAAAATATCCTGTCCTGTTATTGAATTTCTTTTTGCCGGTTTTATCAATTGTGAGTGCACCAACAGAATAAAATCCTCTGGCTTTGCTGGAATCTGAGATAGTGACATTTTCAAGAGGCCTGTTATTTTTTGTTTGCCAAAGAAATCCGCCGTGAGGCATCAATTCAATTTCCTTAACCTCCATTTCGATCTTTTCGTTTGTGAACTTCATAACCAGGTAATTGATCCGGGTGTTGTAACCGATCAGCCCGCCATGGGCCACCTGCATAATACCGTCACGTTCGGTACAGGTAACGGCATGCACTTCTCCGCAGAGGTACGCATCTACCTCATATTTTTTCATGAGTTGCCAGAAATCAGACTCCCTGCCTTCTTTAATATTTAATCCACTGCTGCTCCATTGACGAACGGGACCCAGCACCGGGACATGCCCTATCAGGATTCGGTGGTCCACATCGGGATTCGAATTAAAAACCGTTTCGACCCATTTTAGCTGATCACCCGTGACACCAATTTTTATAAATCCCAGTTCACTTTGCCCTTCTTCAAACACATCAACCGATATAAAAAGCACATTATTATAGCGCCACCAGAATGCTGTACCTTTCCTGTTATCCGGACCATTCTGAGGCATTTTCAAGTTATCGGAAAAGGCTTTTCTGTATAGCTCCACCGATTTGAACTTTTTTGCATCTCTCCAGGCATCATCACCGATGTCATGATCCCCGACAGAGGTGTAAAATTTAAGGTTGTGATCATTCATCCGGTTAATCCAGTTAGAATAATATCGTTGGGAGTATTTTTTAATCGTATCCGCATCATTTCCAACCTTATTGTCCCAGTGGCCCATCACAAGATCCCCGGCCACAATCACAAATTCAGGATTTTCTTTTTTTACGGAATTTAAAATATAGTTAAGCGCCTCCTCCCATCCCTTTTGCGGATAATCGCAGTCAACATTCAGAAAGTCGGGTATGCTGACTATCGTCCAGGACTTTTTGGATTTATTTGTTTCACTTCCATGGCAAGCAGAAAAGTGGAAAGCACTGTTTATAAGAAAAATGATGACAATTATTCTAACAAGTATTTTCATCAATAGTATGTTTTTAATGGCATGATATTGAATTTGTCAGGCTGAATCTATTTTCCGGTCAGCAACTGTATTTTCTGTAAGGTTATACCGTAGTGACTTCCCGGAGGGTTCACTTTATGCTCCTGACCGTTTTCATCCAGTGAGAAATTTGCTGTATAAAGCAACCACATTGTTTCACCGTCAGCACTGATGAATTTGGATGGGATATTTACAAAATAAGCCTGTGTACCAAATTCTTTCATATAGGTAATAATTTTCCAATCACCATCAATCCTGTCTGATTCAAGCAGATAGGTATTCATTCTGGATTTTGTGGACCCCCCATCCGTAACACACATGATGTATTTTTTCAGACCCGGATTGTAAGTGATGGTGACACATCCC
>CAILAQ010000294.1 GCA_903832165.1 uncultured Bacteroidota bacterium
CAGATGAATCATTACATTCTTTTCCGTTACTGCCGACAATGGTTTTCCATCCATATAAGCAATAGCCTTTAT
Source organism: uncultured Bacteroidota bacterium (assembly GCA_903832165.1). Classification (GTDB taxonomy): domain Bacteria; phylum Bacteroidota; class Bacteroidia; order Bacteroidales; family UBA12481; genus UBA12481. The sequence continues at coordinate 73 of CAILAQ010000294.1, forward strand.
TGTGCTGGTTTTATTGATTAATAATGGTGTAGAATAAACCTGTGAAGCTTTAATGGGATCACTGCCATCGGCGGTATAGCGTATCTCAGTACCCGGAAACCCTGATTTCAGGGTCACCTCAACCTGATTCTTCTCTGCATTGTACCCGGTAATAATATTTATCGCACTGAAACTTTTTGAATAATTGAGGCCTCGGACATCAAAACGCTTAAGCTGTTTTCCAAGTCGCAAAGAAAAATCATCAAAGTTTTTCTCGCCCGGAGAGGTCCAGCAAATCTCCGCAAGAGCTGTCAATCTTGGATAGGTCATGTAATTTGCGTGAGTAGAATCGGCAACATATTCTGTCCACAAATTTGCCTGCGCCCCCAGAACCATCGCGGCTTCTGCTGCTGATAAACCCTGTGGTACGGGGTCAAAGGAGTATACTTTTTCCAATGGCAGGTATCCTCCGATTGCCAGAGGTTCGCTTTCCGGACTTCCTTGATAATAATCAATATAACAATAGGCAGTTGGGGTCATTACCACCGGATGTCCTGCTTTTTGCAGCATCAATTCCACCCTGTGTGCCTCTCCATGACATCACTGCCGCATTTGGAGCCAGCCCGCCTTCAAGAATTTCGTCCCATCCGATTAACTGACGACCCTGGGAGTTCAGGAATTTTTCAATACGCCGGATAAAATAACTCTGAAGTTCCTTCTCACTTTTCAGCCCTTCCGCCTTCATCCTTTTTTGGCAATCCGGGCATTTGGTCCACTGTATTTTATCGGCTTCGTCCCCTCCGATATGAATATACTGCGATGGAAAAAGCTGAATGACCTCGGTCAGAACATCCTGCAGAAAAGCAAAAGTTTCTTCTTTCCCGGCACAGAAAATATTGGTGCAGGGCCAGATACCTCCGGGAAGAACTGTCAGGGGATTTCCGGTGCATGAATACTCCGGATAAGAAGCCAGTGCACCTGTTGAGTGGGCAGGCATCTCGATTTCAGGCACAATCACAATATTTCGCTGTGCTGCATAAGCAACGAATTTTCTGATGTCGTCCTGTGTGTAGAATCCTCCGTATGTCGCTTTCTCTCCGGGCTTTTGTACCTCCCTTGAATTCCAGTGCTGATCTTCATGATTGACCCGCCAGGCACCAACTTCGGTAAGTTTTGGATACTTCTTGATCTCTATTCTCCAACCCTGATCATCAGTCAGGTGTAATTGCAATCTGTTCAGCTTATGCATGGCCATATTGTCAATGACCTCATATATATAGGAGACCGGGAAAAAGTGCCGTGAGACATCAAGCAAATAACCACGCCATTGAAATCGGGGCTTATCTGTGATCTTTACCAGCGGGAGGTTCCATTTAATTCCTTCAATTACTTTATTACCAAAAATCTCGGGAGGCAATAGTTGGAATAACGTTTGTATTCCGTTGAAGATGCCTGCCGGAGTTGCTGCAGCAATTAAAACCTCTTTTGCTGAAACGGTCAGGTTGTATCCTTCTGAGCCAAGGCCGGCTGTCAGACTCTGATCAGTTTGCAGGCGTATTACTTTGCCAGTCGATTCAGCTGCTATTTCCGGATTGAACCCGGTGGCTGACTTGATCCTGTTTTTCAGAAATTCAGCCTGATCAGCTAACCCGGAATCATTTTTAACAACGATTTTTGTGCTGGAAGATATTTTGAATACACCGGATGTCTGAAGGACTTTTAATGGTTTTGGAATGATCGAGATTTCCGGATCCATTTCCTTAACACAGGATACCGTCATGATTGTCATGGCCAGCATGGTGATAATAGTTGCGCTTTTCAGGTTCATGTCTGAATTGTTTGGTTGTGCTATTTTAATTCTCTGATCTTTATGTTCTTGAAGCTGACCTTATTTCCGTGATCCTGAAGCAAAAGGTGCCCCTCCGGTGCTTCTCCGAAATTAGCATAGGAAGCATATTTGCTTTTTTGAACAAGCGCCCGGTATATCTGCGTTCCACGATCATATTCCACCACTTTCTTTCCATTCAGCCAATGCTCAATGTGATTGTTCCTGGCAACAATGCGTGCATTGTTCCATTGTTCAACCGGATTAACCGTTTTGTCGGTAACCG
>CAILAQ010000295.1 GCA_903832165.1 uncultured Bacteroidota bacterium
ATTCACGATCACGAACCGGCAGAATGGGGTGCAGTTCAATTTTTTGGAGACATTTCACATCGGTACTGAGTGCCCGGGTTTTCGACCTGGAAATGGAGCGTGTGGTTCTCACTGAGGGCCCTGCCTATTTAAAACGGCCTGCAGCAGGAAGCCGGGTTTTAAACGACCGGATCCAGGCTGAGGCCGAAACCCTTAAGGACTATCAGAAGAATACACTGATCTGGAGAAAGAAGGAAGTTCTTGGTTCTGGGACTGTGTTCAAACAATTTTAATCTTGCCTTCTCTGACTTGTTTCAAAAATTCGCGTTGCTCCTCTATGGTCATGTCAGCCATTCTTGCTGCTAATTTTTCTTTTATCGTTCGGAAGAATTTCACCGTATCAAATTTCTTTTCAGTCATTGTTTTCATATTTCACAAATTCTTTGGGTGAACGAATCTCAATCATTGGATAACCTAATCGCAAATTAATTGAGTTGAACAGTTTAATCTTATCATAATTTACAATGTGCTTAAAGTTCCAGCTAATAAGAACATCAAGTCGGTTGACTGTTGCAATAGCAATATGAAAGGCATCGTCAAGACTTGCTTTGCCCAAAACCTTTTCTTTAAGGTAAGCATCGGCAAGTGCTCTTGACTCGTCATCTAAATCGAGGTATCGATAACAGTCTATGGGAATCTTTGATTTTAAATCTTTCACAAAATCGGGGGCTAAGCTCAATTCCGCCTCACTAACCTCTGAAAAATACACCAAAAAATCCTTGTTAAAAATTCTCTCGAAGAAGAGTTGGGTAACATCCTCAAATTCATCATCAAAGTATCCTCCAACAACTGAGGTGTCAATATAAACCCGCAATTTCATATTGTCCTTTTTTGCAAATTTACTTAATGTTCTTCAATACCTTTCGGTGCTAATCAAAATCTATCAGCGCCTTCATGACCCCATCGCGGTAACCGGCCACCAGATGGAAAGCATCCTGTGTCCGCGCGAAGGGAAAGCGATGGGTAGGCATCAGGCTCACATCCACTTGATTTCCCTGCAGAAGAGCCAAGGTTTCTTCCAGCGAATTGTTCTGGCGCCTCACATTTTGTATACTGATCTCCTTATGACGCAATTTATCCACGGGGAATGACCAGCGGTCAAATTCCGGGATGCCGATAATCATCAGCTTACCACCGGGCTTCAGTATATCGATTGCCTGATCCACTGCTTCCTGCTGGCCGCAGCACTCAAAGACCAAATCCAGCAAGGCCTCCTCTTTTTCCCTGATGGCGGCAACAATATCTTCTTTCAGTGGGTTGCCGGTCCAGGCAGCGCCTGATTTTGCAGCAATATCCAGGCGGCCATCGATTTTATCTGTCACATATACTTTAGCGGCGCCATGGTGCATTGCCGGAAGCAGTACGCTCATACCGATAGGCCCGAAACCCAGGATTCCGATTTTTTTCCCGGATAGATCCATCTGTGCCAGGCGGGTGGCATAAACTCCGATCGCCAGCGGTTCCGAGATAGCCGCCTCATCATAACTCATGCCGGCAGGCAGAGGAAAGCAGCTCGTTTCGGGCATCACCATATATTCCGACAGGCATCCCTCGGCCTGTCCCGGATTCCCCAGGAACTTCAGTTTGCGGCAGGTATGAAACCTTCCGGCCAGGCACTGATCGCATTGAAAACAAGGCATGGCAGGATCGATGGCAATACGGTCACCGGCTTTCACACGGGATACCCGGTTCCCAATGGCAATTACTTCGCCGGCACCCTCGTGACCGACTGTAAAAGGATATTTTACCACCTGAATACCGATTTTCCCGGTGGTATAATAATGTATGTCTGAACCGCAAACGCCCACCACCTTCATCCTGATCAGGACATCGGTATCGTGGATGATTTGCGGCATCGGTTTTTCCACCAATTCCATCCGGCGGATCCCTGTAAGTACTATCGTTTTCATGAATTCAGTTTATATCCGAAGATTTAAAATTAGTAGTTTCACGCAGATTTATCCTTCATGAAGCTATTTACCCCTATGCTCGTTGTTTTCTTGATAGCCTGTGCCCTGCCCTGCCCGGTTATCGCTCAGGAAAATGCAGCACCATCGATGCACCTTTCCTATTATTTTCCATCGGCCGATGCGGTTTTGAAAATGCAGAAAATCAAAATCGTGCAATCAGCCTATGCCTCCTATTTTGAGGTCAACTGGTTTACCAACGGCTATGCGGGACTGCAGCAAACACCTGATACCCGGTACGGGAAATCGAATATCCTGATCTCCTCGCTGTGGGATCCCAATACATCCGGCGGCATCTATTCCCATGTCGATTATAATGACCCCACCACTGTTAAAAGCCGTTTCGGAGGGGAAGGCGATGGCTGGAAAACCATCAATCCCTACAACTGGAAACTGAATAACTGGTATAATCTGGTGCAACGGGCCTGGAAATCCAAGGGTACATTATTCATTGCAACATTCATCAATGATCTTACCACCAACAAATGGTTTCACACCGCCACGATATCCATACCCTGGCCGCAGAAATATCTGAACAGTTATAATGATGCTTTTCTGGAAAACTGGGATGGAACGAATTCAGCCTGGAATGGGAGTTTTATCAGAAAAGCATACTTTAAAGATTGCTGGAACCTGAATACAGGCAGATCCTGGGAGAAAAATACCAGGGCTGTTTGCAGCGTGAATAACAGTGAGGCGGATATCCGGAGAAACGGTATTTACCACAGTGCCTTTAACGCCTGGTTTGATGCTACGGAAGACGCCTACTGCATGCAGCATGGAGGCAATACCACCCCTTCGGCCGACTTTAACGGAGGAAGGTCATTAAATCTTCCTGCCCAGACAAATCAAGGGAGAACACCCACATTGACAACGGGTACGATCACCTCCCTGACTGCTACTTATGATTCCGGAATAGAGGAAGTAAGCTGGACAGTGGATAATTTGAAAAGTCCGCAATTATCAGCCAAACTGGAAATAATCAACTCTCTGGGTACGGTAATTCTCACTTTGCATGATACTATTCCGCAAAGGCGCGATTTCACGATCGATTCCGAACTGATTCCAGGTGAATATTCTGCGCGACTGACCATCAGGGATATTTTCAATCAGCTGTCGGTGCCGGTAACAGCAAGTTTCAGTACAACCAGTATCCCCGACGCAACCGTTTCAGCCAATGAGATAATCATTTACCCTAATCCTGCCAGTCAGATTTTAAAACTCAATTCGAAAATCGATGGTTTCATTACCATCTTTGACTTTAATGGCAGGCAGCTTTTTGAAAAAAGGATTGAGGATGGCCAGATAAATGTCGGGAACCTTGAGAATGGTATTTATCTGATGAAGATCTATACAAGTGCCGGAATTGTGATTAGAAAATTTATAAAAGAGAGCGAAAAATGAGAGGCATTAAATCAATAGCCATTTGTGTCCTGATCCCAGTGTTTGCCCTACAAGGCGCTTTATCAGCCAATGCTCAGAATGCAATCCGGCAGACCATTAATTTCAATCATAACTGGGAATTCATCCGAATAGAAAATGACAGCCTTGCCACCTCAAAAGCAGATGATCATAAACCATTGTACGATACTGCCAGAAAAGATTTCTCCTCTCAATTCCTGAATGAATACATTCTTTCCGGCGGAGCTGCCTCCTCAGAAATCATCAAAAAAGAGGTAGAAAAAGCAGTCGGGGAATTTCATAAGGAGTATCCGGATCTGCAGAACAAAAACTGGATCAAAGTTATTCTGCCTCACACAGCCGTCATCGAGCCTGTTGTCAGTGAGAAGCCTTCATGGGAGGGTATTTGCTGGTATCGCAAAACATTTTCTGTCGACAAATATCAGGGGAAAAAGCTCTTTCTTGAATTTGAGGGGGCGATGCAGCAAAGCGATGTTTGGCTGAACGGACAACTGGTGCTTCAGCATAAGGGAGGATACACGCCATTTTCCATTGATCTTTCCAGGCTGGTGAATTATAAGAAGCCCAATGAAATCATAGTCCGGCTGGATAATCATGCCGACAGGAACTTTCCGATCGGCAAGGATCAGAAGAAAAACGGATTTACCTATTGGAGCGGCCTTTACCGAAGCGTGGTGCTGCATGTCACCAACCCGGTGCACATCACCGATGCGGTAAAAGCTGATGTACCCGGTGGCGGCGGAGTTTTCTTCCGTACCCCCGAGGTGACCAAAACCAGTGCAACGGCTTTAGTCAGGACCCATATAATCAATGAGGGAAATTCAGTCTGCAAGTTGAGGATCAGGCAGGTTCTGAGTGATGTCTCCGGCCGTAAAATCGAAGAGAACTACTCGGCTGCTGAGAGTCTGGATAAAGGTGGAAATATCCACATTAACCAGCAATTCGCAATCCGGAATCCGACCCTCTGGCATCCGGATCATCCGTATCTGTATAAACTGAAAACAACCGTTTTTGCCGATGGGAAAATAGTGGATGAGACAGAGCAGAATGTGGGGTTTCGGAAACTTTCGTTCAGCCGGGCCGATGGTTTTAAGATCAATGGGGAACCCATGTATCTGGTTGGCACAAACCGTCATCAGGATTACCCATATTTGGGGGTTGCATTATCGAAAAATGCCCAGTACCGCGATATGAAAAAGATTAAGGAAGCCGGATATAACGCGGTGAGGCTTTCCCATTACCCTCAGGATCCTGCCGTTTATGATGCTGCCGATGAATTGGGATTAATGATTCTGGATGGAATACCGGGCTGGCAATTCTTTAATAATAACGACATTTTCAAACAGCGTGTTTTCAGGGACATCCGCGACATGATCCATCGCGACAGGAATCATCCGGGCATTATTCTCTGGGAGGCGAATCTTAACGAAAGTTACCCGCCCGATGAATTCAGAATTAAATGTCACGAGCTGGTTCATCAGGAGCTCCCTGCCGGAGAATATTTTACAACCGGAGAAACTTATGGCGCTAAGAAAACCACCTGGGATGTGGCTATGAATAACTGGTATGATCCCAAGGATTCAATTTTCAGGAATACTTATGAACGCGTGCAGGATATTCAGCCCGACGGGCCGGGGCTGATCAAGGAATACTCCGACTGGGAATTCGGAGCCTGGTCGAGTACGACACGCAGTTCAAGAGCGACAGGTGAGAAAGCCATGCTGCAGGCATTATGGAATACCCAGTGGGAACATAATGCAGATATCGGGAATTACGCTCCATATACGATTGGCGACTTCACCTGGGCCATGTTTGACAACTACATCAGCAATGATAAAAAGCTGTATGAATGGGGTACTGAAGATTATTTCAGACTACCTAAGTTCACTGAATATTTCTTCCGCAGTCAGGTGGAACCCAATAAAAATATAGCCGGTATTGAAAAAAACAACCCGGTAATATTCATTGCCAACTGGTGGACCACGGAGACTTCGCCCGAAAGAGTAATTGTTCTGAGCAATTGTGATAAGATCATACTTAAAGTCAACAATAAAATAGTCGGCGAACAATCTCCGGATAAGGGACCCGATACCTTTTACGGGGTCCCCGAAAAAGGGGGCAATCCCTTTGATGGCGGCAATTGCAAACACTTGAACCATCCACCTTTTACCTTCAATAATATTATATACGAGGCAGGCGAATTGAAAGCTGAAGGTTATATCAAAGGGGAAAAAGTTAGTGAGCAGATCGTTCGAACACCTGACGCGCCGGTCGCTTTAGCTTTACAGGCCGATTTCAGCGAAAAACAGCTGACCGCTGACGGGGCGGATGCCATTTTCGTTCATGCCTCAATAATCGATAAAAACGGCACTGTTACCTGTCTGGACAATGCCATGGAAGTTGAATTCCAGGTTACCGGAGATGCCAATATTGTCGGTCCTGCCATTGTAAAGGCAAGAGGCGGAGTTGCATCGATCCTGGTTCAATCGAATTCACTGAAACCGGGCAAAATTGAGATTACAGCAAAAGCGGCAGGAATAAAAGAAGCCCGGTTACCACTCAAATCTTACCCATCACCCGTGCAACATGATACCGATTAACCCATTTGTTAGTCAGGCCGCATTGGGAAGGAAGTGCTTCATGATATCAAAGAATTTGAATGAGATCAGTTAATTATCCGAAGTTTTAAAATTAATTGTTTCCTGCAGACTTACCTCAAAAATCGAAATGTCTAATTGTTAATGATTTAGCAATCAAAATGTTTGGCATATCCATAAAGCCGCCATACATTTAATGAACAGAAGCACCCTGGCTCGAATTCAAAAGAAGAATATCATGACTATAAGAAC
>CAILAQ010000296.1 GCA_903832165.1 uncultured Bacteroidota bacterium
AGCACCAACTCGCCAACTTCATCTTCAAAAGCCAGATCTTCCAGCGCCAGCGTTCCCTTTTTGCGTTTCTTGTCCACAATCTTGTTGCGGCTCACGCGGTAAAGCCATGCGCTGAGCTGTCCCACCGGCTCAGTTTCGATGATGGAGCTCAGCTGATACCAAACGTCCTGCAGAATATCTTCGGCGTCCTCATCGCTTTTTACCCGGTTGCGGATAAAGCTGAACAAACGCTTCCCGTAATTCTGCACGGCAAAAATGATACTTTGCTGCTGCTGTGCCATCGGTAATGTCATTAATTCGTCCATATATTAAGGTAGACGAATGAAGAGGGAAATTACTTTAAAACCTGTTGAGTTTGCCTATCTTTACATACAATATCAACTACCAGCCACAATGAATAAGAAATTTTTACTTGCAGCATTCGCGCTAGCTATCATTTATTCCGGATGTAAAAAAGATCCTTTTGTTACTGACAACAGCGGAACCTTTACTGACACGCATGATAATCATGTTTATCCCTGGGTAAAAATCGGCACTCAGATATGGATGGCTGAAAATATGGCCTACCTTCCATACGTGAATCCGTCAACGGTAATTTCAACCGCCGAAGCCAGAAGTTATGTGTTCGGATATCAAGGCACCAGTCTCACTGAGGCCATGGCCACTCCAAACTGGGATAACTACGGCGCGCTTTACAATTATGAGGCAGCAAAGATTGCCTGTCCTGATGGCTGGCACCTGCCTACCGATGCCGAATGGAAAACCATGGAAATGTTCCTTGGTATGTCGCAGGCCGATGCCGATAAAACCGGATGGCGCACCAACGGGTCAGTGGAACTTAAACTGAAAGCCACCACGGCATGGGGTGCCAACAGCAACACAAACTCTGCCAAATTTAGTGCTATACCTTCCGGATTTATGGACTTCAGGGGTTTTGGTAATTTGATGTCCTCCGCGGCTTTCTGGACTGCTACCAGCTTTGATGCCACGAAAGCCTACGACAGGTTTATGAGTGCTGACACCGTTGGTATCCACCGCGGACCCTGGCCGAAAAGCGAAGCATATTCAGTAAGGTGCGTGCGCAATTAGTCCAATAAAAAAGTTACAGGACCGATCTTCTTGCTTCGTGCTGCCGTTTTTCCATCAACTGATACCTGAAACCCGACACCCTTCTTGTATTTTTCCCCGTTCCGGTCCCAGAGGATGGTGATGCGCTTGCCTTTGTAGGAGATATCATCCAGGCAGAACCAGTCCCAGTCATCAGGAACTAATGGGTTAACAGTTAAGGTATTATCAAGAGACGGCCGCAGTCCCACCAGTCCGGTAATGATTATATCGTTATAGGTGGAATGATTGTAGTAGATGCCCCGTTCCGGAAATCCATGATTGTAATTCTGGACTTCCATGCGCGTGCGGGCCAGCCAGTCGCCATTGAATGGATTGAGGTTTTCATCGATCCATAAATTCTCGTTGATGATGGTATCCCCAACCGGCGGTATCTGACGGAACCGGTGAGATTTTGTATAGATCTTAAGTGTTTCAAAGAAATCATTTTTAGTGATCACCTTCTGCGGATAATCATTCAGCACATTGGCCAGCGCGGTTAATGTCTGCGAGGTGGCAAAGGGCCAGCTGGGGCCGTTCCACTGGCATTCATGCCCTTCGTAGCTGACACGGAAGCCGGGGTGCCGTTGCTCAGCAGTGGTGGGTCCGAATGGTGCATAAAAACCTTTTGGATCCATCAGCTGATTCCAGGCAGTTTCATACCCTGCATTTTTCGGTGGCAGCTCAACATACCAGGGGATGTACCCCAGCAATTCACGGGCATCGCTCAGCGATTCAGGGGGAGCTTCCGTTTTACTTCCTCCACCGGCGGTGGGTATCACCTTGAAAAAATCAGCTTTCTTGTCCCAGAGCTTATCGAGGGTTAACTGTTTTATTTTTTCGGATTCAGCTTTGAACTCACCGGCCAATTCACTTTTCCCGGCCATGGTGGCAATTATCGAGATAGCGCGCGCATCGGCAAACATATAGGAATTGATGGTCGGTCTTTTGCCTGTTCCTCCGATGGCCACTTCCATTCCATCCTGACCATCGTTTTGCCAGAACAAGCCATCCGGGCTTCTGCGGCGCTTTTCCCACTCATGAAAATTGGTGACCAGATCAGGCAGTACATCAGTAAGCAGGGCTTTATCAGGATGGACCATCTGGAACTGGAGGAAACTCTCGGCAATGGGGAAACTGTACACATAGGGATCGCCTCCCTGCCTGAGCCAGAAGAGGCCGTAATCTTTAATAAAATCCGGATTACGGAGCCAGCGGCCCTCCCTGAAGTGGTGCATAGCCGGACAAGAAATGGAATTGTACTTTCTTGCCCAGGATACATTCGGCATGAACTCGGTGATGACATACCCTTCCGGTGTTTGCTTAATATGTTTCCGGAAGGTCCACCAGCGGTAGTAATATACTTCTTCGATCTCTTGGTCGGGACATTCGAAAAAGGGGATATTGGCCACCATAAATGACCAGGTATCAGCGTTCCGGATCATCTTTGTGCCCGGCACAACATCCACATGAAGCTCCTGCTTGTCCTGTGCGTTGAACTCATCGGCATAATGCTTGAATGCAGTTTTATCAAGAATTACTGCGTTTGTAACTTCAACCGCTTTTAAGGTGATGGACACTTTATCGAAATAAATCCCCTCATAAGCTGATTTTCTGCCGGCTTCATACAGGCATCCGAGCTCATTTTTGTTCACCTGCACGATATCGGAATAGGCAGCAGGACCAGCATGAACGGTGCTGAGCACTTTCCAGGTTTTCCCTTCGTCACGGCTGATTTTCAACTCCAGATTGCGCCGTAAAGCCGAATCTGCAGGATTCAGGAAGGCCAGCGCCTTTTGCCGGCCGCTAATGGTGATATCCAGTAAGGTTCCCTGGCAAATCGGCTCAATAAGTGCCGCATCATTAACAAGGTCACTCCACGTTGCTCCTCCATCGATTGAGCTGCTCACCTTTCTGCTCCTCTGCTTCCTCTCGTAATTGCGCATGTTCAGCATCAGCTTTCCGCCCGCAAGTTCAGCCACCGTGCACTCATTTACCTGATCCTGCGGAGTGGTGCCGCCAATTTTCCAGGTGGCTCCATGGTCATCGGAATAAATAACATGACTGAAATATTTTTTGGTTCCGGCCTCGATATGGTCACACGGAATCATGAGCCGGCCCTGGTAGGGCTTGCTCTTCAGCTGGATTCCGTGAACCGGGCCGGTGGCGTACCAGGTCCAGGTGGGCAATTTCGCAGTGGAGGTAATCTCCCGGGGCTGGCCCCAGGAGTTTCCGTCATCGGCTGATTGCATGATAAAGACTCTGCGGGTATCCTTGCTGGTCTGATCAATGATCATGGATTCATGGTCCGTGCCCAGATTCCAGGTCGATAGCAGGCTGATGGTCCCGGTTTCATAATCAACTACCGGAGCAGGATTGCCTGCCACATTTTCACCGTCGTCCCAGATGATTTGCAGCGGGCCCCAGGTTTCCCCCTCGTCGGTTGAACGCCTGAGCACCAAATCGATATCGCCCGTATCGGAACAACCCTTTTTGCGGGCCTCAGCAAAAGCAAGCAACGTTCCCTTTGCCGATTTTACTATGGTTGGTATGCGGAAACAGGCATAACCGGCATCGCCGGCACTAAACAGCTCGGCAGGTTTGTTCTGTGGTGTATCTTTCAGATAATCTGCAAACCGTTCGGGCTGGTCGGTATTGATCAGATCGACGCCCGATAACCGGAAGGTATCCCAGGCTTCCGGATAGTCAGGAGCACCCCAGAATCTGACAGGTTTGCCCAATTTATGCACCTGCCTGACTACCTTTTCGATTTTCAGAACCTCCTCCTCCGGTAAAGGCTTAACACCATCCACCTTGCAAATTTTATCCAGACTTTCACTGATGAGTGCGATCCGTTCCAGCTGTTCCCCGGTATACTTAATGCCGGGCCGTCCGTCGAATCCGATGATCCGGGAAAAGTTCTTAAACAATGACGGCGGAGGGGTATTTCCCGAAACAACCACCCTCACCGCGTTCGGATTGATGGCCGGATCAAATACCTGGGGATAGGCCGATATTTTGCTGATCAGCATATCTAGAGTGCTATCCCACGAAGTTTTCAGGTCGATGAGCAGCATAAATGAGTTATTATTATCCTTCCAGGCCTTGTTTCCGTTCTTTTTGAATATTGCCAAGATTGGCTGCAGATAGAGGCTGTCCAGTGTCCGGCCCAGTGCAACCTCCTTTTGGCCGTGAGCCACAATGAGCTGATCCCCAACAGCCCAGATGTCTGCTTCGATGGAGCTTAATCCGGATTCATACGCTGAGTAGAACGGACGTTTCTGTTCATAATCGTTGTGCGAATGGCCTCCCTGCCTGATTCCATTCCTGTTTTCCGACGGTTCCGGAGATTTCTTGAAAAGCAGCTTTGAGGTGGAGTTGTTCTTAACCACCACTCTGTAGTCCTCGGGGCATTCATATTGGTAAGTGATATTGCTTCCATCGCGCTTCCATTCCAATTTTACTAAACCATCGCCTGCCGGCATGGCGCCCTTGCATGATGCCAGCGTAAGATCAGAGAACTGAATGGTGATCACTTTTTTGCTGATATCGATATCCGCAATGCCCAGAACATCGCGGTACAACATGTGCACCACATGCGAGGCAAAGCCATGATCGCAGCTGGCGTCGGCCGAAATATTTTCCCAGAGGGTGCCGGTTTTCTCCGCCATATAATCGAAGAAATCAATGGATTCGCCAAGTAGTTGCGACCGGAGGTTGTTCTCCGACAATAACTCCAGACGCAGGTAATTACCTACAAAGGAATTGGCAAAATGAACATCAGGATACGGATTGTTATCCTTGCGTTTTGGTCCGAACTCAGTCGCCAGCTTTTTCCATAATTCCGGATAGGTTTCCGGAGTCGCCACCTTAAAATAAAATGCAAAATATTGACATACCTCGCTGGTGTTCGTCGTTAACTTCAACTCCCCTTTATTCTTTGGATCTTCTGCCTTTTGACTTTCCTTTTGCCCTTTGCCTTCTGCCCTCTGCCTTCTAACGGCATTATCTACAAAAAATGTCCCATTATAGGATTGCCTTCTTATGGTCTCACGGATGGCGGCAGCTTCTTTGATCAGGCTCCCGATTCCATACATTTCCCCCGCTGCTTCCAGTGTGGAGGCAAATAGCATGTTGGTGGGGTAGTTTACATCTTGTACAAATCCATTGGCATCCGACCATTCAACGAAGATCCAGCTGTCGAGCTTTTCCAGCAGACCATCAGAATTTTTAAACGGCTCAAAATATTTCAGCAGATCCAACACTTTTGGTTTAAGCTGATCAACCAGCTCCCTGTCATTGCTTCTTTTCAGATATTCCTTCAGCTCCACCACAAACCACATTGCCCAGTTGGGGATAAAAACCCCGTCGTTGTGATCCGAAGGGTAGCACATCGGCAGCATGCCTTTTGGCAGATGGGCAAAAGAATCCGGCAGCAGGAAATTCTCTAAAAAGTTTTTCTCGATGAGTGTATTGCCCGATACATCGTTGGCTACACGCGAGGTAAAGTAGCTGTCGCATAGCCATCCGGCCCTTTCCCGGTGAGGACAGTCCATAAAAATATCCACGGCATTCTGCCTGAAAGTTTCCACGCCCGACTGGAAGATGCGGTTCAGGCGCGGGTCGCTGCTCTCAAAAGTTGCCTGTCCGATATCCGGATTGGCATATTCCCTCAGACTGACATTTTTCAGGCTGCCTTCACCATTGATCATCATTACTTTCACATAACGCGCCGTGTATGGCTCGAACGATTCGAGCGAATAAATGCCGGGTGCCAGATCGTAAGTAACAGCATTTATGCATCCCAGCCTTTTGAAATCAACATCATTGCCGGTGAGGATTTCATCAAAAGTCAGATATAACCTTCCTGGTTTGGTGACCTCGATTTTGGCCCCGATGAATCCGGTGAGGTTGGTGCCGAAATCAAATATGCGGAACTGATCCTGTCCGAGCGGGAAAGTTGATTTCTCGTTTACCGGCTCATCTTTCGTTTGGAAATCTGTAGTTTCCATCTCCTGCAGATTGATAGCCTGATTCATCACCAGCTCCGACTCCTTAAATCCTCCCAGTTCCGGTCCGATATTCACCACCGCCCGGTCCTTCCAGTATTTTTCCCTTTTCACGTTTGTCTTCATGGTACCCGAAGCGATTGACATCACCGGCTCCCTTACCACAAACTCCGCATAAGCCACCCTCCTTGGCACTAATTTTTTTAACCCGGTCCGCTCCAACTTAACTCTTAAATCTTGAATCTTATTACTTTCCTTCTGCCCTTTGCCCTCTGCCTTTTGCCCTTCCTTCTGCCCTCTGCCCTCTGCCCTCTGCCCTGAGGTTGTCCTCCAATCTGCCCATTTAGATGAAAGTTCATAAACCTCCGTAAAAGGTCTTTGAAACGAATACCTCGGCACCTTCTGAATTCTCCCGGTCAGCTGCATGGCTTCGAAATCATCTGACTGTGCTGAGGTGGCTGCAATCACCTGATCTTTTGAAACCACTTCCGCCTGAAGAAACGATGGCTGATCCAGCAGATAGTAGCTGTTGACATTGTACCCGGCCACCTCCACGGCCAGCGTATTTGTCCCGGCAATGAGCTGCTTCGACAGATCCCACTCATCCACCCGGTAATAACCGTGACCCGCACGGGCCGGACCATGACCGATATATTCACCGTTAAGGTAAATCCGGTAAAGAGTGGATCCGGTGATTTTCAGCACTGCCGATCCGGTTGCCGGCCGCTCGAATGCTGACCGGAAACCCACACTATAATTTTTTTCCAGCTGCTTGCCTTCTGGCCAGACGGGTTGGGCTTTCTTAAAGAATTGCTGTTTGATTTTCTTATAGCTAAGAAAAATACAGTCGTCAGCAGCGATGGTAAAAGAAAACGGATCCGCTGGCGGAACATCCGTCTGCGACCATAGTTCCTTCAAAGAATAATTTCCGTCAGTATCAAGTCCCAGTTCTTTCAGATTAAGCTGAACGGTATGTGGATTTTTGCCATCGCGGTTGAAAATTCCAATCCATCCAGTGTCTGGATCTCCATGGTTAATCGTTTTCCAGACATCTGTTTTATCAGCACGGAAAGCGAGTTTTCCAACCACCCCATTCTGGTCAGCCGCAAGGATATCGGAATGGGTAAGCAGACTGATTGAATAGTTATCCATACTATATAATACACCTCCGGCAATCAGCGGAGATGCAGCCAATGCCCTTTGCAGCATGAATGTGCGTTTCTGGCCGGGGGTGAACTTACAGGGCCATCCACCATTATCAACAACGTACAGCTGCCCGAAGCAGATCATGTCCATATCCAGCCAGCTCTGGTTTTCGGCACCATCATAGTTTTGCATCTCTTCCCAGCGCTGAAAGGTGGATTCCAGGCTCTCCCTGTTATCCCAGATATCGCTGGTGACACGTACCATATTGGCTTCCTTGTATGCCTCGCTGTGCTCAACCTTAATGTAATCGCCCGGAGAAAGGCTGAGCACGATATCGCGTCCGCAGTTTTTTATCGCTTTAACAACCGCCTGAACTTCATCGGGATGAGGCACTATATCATCAAACTTGATAAAATCCACACCCCAGCCTGCATATTTGCGCACGAGGCTGTTATAGTATTCCTGGGCGCCGGGTTTACTCATATCAACCCCATAGTTGAAATCATTCCATGGGCACAGTTTTTTCTTGTCGGCAATATCCTGAAGCCTGTATTTTGTTCCCTCTATCGGCAGGTTTTTTTCCACGGCCTTACGGTCGACGCCTCGTATCAGCCAGATACCGAATTTTAATCCTTTGTTGTGAGCATAGCTGATGACGGATTTCACCCCGTTCGGAAAGAAAAAGGGAGATGATTCCGGCCGTCCGTATTCATCTATAATGACAGTACCCCCGGCATCCTGGCGTTTGGTCAGGAACCATCCATTATCCACGGTAACATACTGATATCCGAAAGGCTTCAGTTTTTCACTTACCGCATCGATATTTTTGATCAGTTCCGCTTCAGGAGCCGCCGTGCTGTATCCGGTATAGCTGTTCCAACCGAGAGGCGGGGCGGGCGCTATCTTCTTGTTTTGCGCCGGCAATTGTAACGCGAGGAGGCAGAGCAGGGCGGCGGTAGCTTTTTTCATAGTCAGGAGATAATAATTCATTTTAAGTGTCAAGAAGTACGTGTACTTGAATCTGTAATTTCAGAATTCGGAATTGGTCCTCGAATCTCAACCTTGATACTTCGAGCATTAGTCATATAGCTCGGGATAATATTTTGCAATCAACGCCTGTTCATCGGGATTCAGCTCTTTCAAAGATATAGGGTTATCCTGCGGCCGCAAGCCCTTTTGGTTAATTCGGTTCATTAAGCTCCAATCAGTCACCGGATGCCCGGGATCCGGATCGGCCGGTTCGCTTGCCGCCAGATCGTAACGGGTAAAGTCGATCACCTTTTCAGGGGTATTCTGATGCCAGTTGCGTAAAAGGGCAAGTCGGAAAGTTTTATTCATGAACCAGCGAATCTCCTCGTTGCCAAAAGAGTTTCCGATTCCCAGACCTTTCTCCTCAAACCGGTAGTTCCACTGTTCATTATTCCTGAAATGGTTCCGCCAGATCTCCCCGTAATCACCGAAAGTGATAAACTGCACATCGGGCCACCTTTTCTTTGTTTCACCCACCCATTTTTCCATGGCCTGTAATATGAACTGATCGCCCCAGTCTTTTCTTTCGGGAACTTTAACGAGTGCAGCTTCCCAGATATTCGGAATCCAGCCGAACCCGTTCAACTCAAATCCGCGGTCGAAATGCAGTGATTGGGTATGCATAACCGACAATTGACCAATATCCAGACCCCATTCGCAGTAGTTTTCGATCGGCCCCACACCCCGACGGCTCGAGCCGCCGTTAAAAGGGGTGGTGCCATTGATCCCTCCGCTCAGCTTGGCACACAGAAAATCCACGCTCCATCCGTCGAGGTTCACGCAATCAATAAAGTCCTTTTTTCCCTGTGCCGGTTTGCAAAAATGTTCGGTAGAGGGATAATATGGATAAGAGGGAGATCCATCGGCACCTCCGCCGTCAACCGCATGCTGGCTCCAGATAACTCCATGTGCGGTATGGATATTTTCTTTCTCGGCCAGATATTTCAGGGTATCTGCAGAAATAAAGCCTCCCATGATGGATTTCGGCCGGTATCCGCCGCCCACAAATCCGGATATTATTTCGATAGCCTCGCTCATCTCCCGGTTCACTCGCTCACGCGGGAGGTACATGGCCGGGAAATATCCGGGGAAATAAGAAATCTCATCCCCGTATTTTTCATGGCATTCAACAGTATATTTCCGGATGTCGCTGTAATGATCGCGCTTATCTTCCAATGCATTCAGGGTAAATCCCCAGGTCAGACGGCCATCGGGATTGTTCTTTGAAAAAGCTTCCCGAAGATCGCGCACTACCTGAAGTGTATGATACTGATATTCTTCACGGGGGTGCAGCTTCACATCCCGCGAAACTTCCCAGGGGGTAGTGCGGATCATGATGCACAGAGTGACAAATCGATTGCCCATTAGAGGAGGTATGCCGTTATCACGAAAAAGACTTTCCGCGCCGGTCAGAGGCAAGCCGGAGGCCGTAACCAGACCGGCGCCTGTGATGAGGGATTCCCTGATGAAATTGCGACGTTCCATAGAAGTTTTCTCTTACTGCAATGATAATCATAAGGATTCACAGTGAGCAGGATGGACGCCTTTTTGAATTGTTTTGTATCTTTGCCGCAATGAAAAATGACAAGGAGAAACGGAAAGTCGACCTGCGGCAGAGGGCAGAGAAATTGCTTGATGCTTCATCTTCTGACCACCATCTGAATTCCGGCACTTCCACATCCGGTATATTGTCTGAATCGCAAATTCAGAAGCTCACTCATGAGCTTGAAGTCCAAAGTATTGAGCTTGAATTGCAGAATAATGAACTTTTGCAGGCAAAATCCGATGCAAATGATGCCCTGGAAAGCTATATCGAATTATACGACTTTGCTCCATCTGGTTATGTGACCCTCTCGCCCGACGGGGATATCAGGAAGATGAACGGTGTTGGCGGATCCGGCAGGCGGGTTG
>CAILAQ010000297.1 GCA_903832165.1 uncultured Bacteroidota bacterium
GGCCAGCTCCGACGAAAGCATTCTTGAATTTGAGCCCGTGATGTAAAGGTCCGCGATATTGTCAGTAAGAAAGCCCGAAAGTGCCTTTTCCCATCCCGCAATTTCCTGTACCTCATCGATAAACAAATACTTCTGTCCATCGATACCATCAAACTTCTCTTTAACAAAGCCAACCAGTTGCTGATAAGTGGATAACCAGTCGAATTCAAGTGAATCCTTATTGATCATTAAAATATTACTGGCATGAATACCCCTATCAGTCAACAGCTTGCTGAGTAATTTCAGAAAGGTGCTTTTGCCGCACCTTCGAATCCCTGTGATAACTTTAATGACCGGCTTATCGATAAACGTGGAAATCTGGTTGATATAGCGTTCTCTTTCTATCATGTTTTCTTCGATTATGATCGTAACTTTGCAAAGATATGAACATTTTTTCGATTACGATCGTAACTTTTATTTAAATTACATAAAGTTTCGACTATGATCGTAACTTTTCGTATCACGTGTCACGCATTTCGTGTCACGACATCTTACCTCAACCTTTCGGCAAATTATCTGTATTATTGATATAGATTAACTTAGCCAATGAGCCTGCATTCTTTGTATCATCCGGAAATTTTCCAGGGCAACCTCCAAAAGACAAACTATTTTGAGGGTTGGTACTTTAAGCAGGTAGCCGAAGATTCAGACGAGGTTTTGTCGATAATTCCGGGTGTATCACTGGCAAAAAACCGGCATGCATTTATCCAGGTAATCAATGGCATCACCGGACAAACTCATTATATCGAATTTCCGCTGTCGGATTTTAATGCTGATAAAAAGAGGCTGATTTTGCATATCGGTGACAATAAATTCAGCGAATATGGGATCGACCTTCATATCAACCGGCCCGACATACGTCTGAACGGACATCTGAATTTTCAAAACAGGGTGACCTGGCCAGGCAAACCGTGGGCGCCGGGAATCATGGGATGGTACAGTTTTGTTCCGAAAATGGAGTGCTATCACGGCGTTGTGTCCCTTGATCATTCCATAATGGGTGAGCTGGTCTGTCAGAATCATAAAATGAACTTCGACCGCGGAAGGGGCTATATAGAAAAAGATTGGGGAACCTCGATGCCGGAGAGCTGGGTCTGGATGCATACCAACACATTCGAAAATCAGGGAACATCAGTGATGCTTTCAATAGCGAAGATTCCCTGGATGAAAAGCCATTTTACGGGATTTATCGCCTTCGTTTTACATCAGGGAAAAATCTATCGTTTTGCTACCTATAATGGAAGTCGAATTACCTCGTTTTATCTAAAGGATCAAAATCTTGCAGTAACCCTTAAGCACCGGGATTACCAGCTTGAAATCAAGGCAAGGCAAAAGATTGCCGGTAAACTGAAAGCACCCGTCAAAGGATTGATGGAACGATATATCAAGGAGAGTATCGATTCAGATATTGAAATCAAATTGTCGGATAATCTGGGAACGACAATTTTTGAGGGTCTGGCTCGTCGTTCCGGACTGGAACTGGTGGGAAAACCGGAATCGCTGCTCACTCAAAAAATCAAATGATTTGGATTTTTCAATTCCGTTCTGCAAATTTGCACCGCAATGAAACAGAAAATGAACTTTAACTTTTGGTGGTGGCACTTAACCTGATCCGGTTAACGTGAGAAAACGTGTTGCCCCTATTCCAATATACTGGCCCGTCGTTCACGACGGGCTTTTTTTATAACCTCTAATGAAATAAAATGTACAGAATCCGAACGCATACGATTACCAGCCTTGCAGATACACTCACTCCGGTGAGCCTGTACCTGAAGTTACGTGACCTGTTTCCCCGGTCGATATTGCTGGAAAGCAGTGACTATCATGGCGGTCGTGACAACTATTCGTTCATCTGCCTCGAGCCTTTGGCCGGGATAATCGTGGATCATGGCAAGGTGCTCCAATCCATGCCGGGTGAAGATCAGAATGAGGTTACCGGGTCGGATATTCCTGATCTGCTAGATCAATTTGTATCGCAGTTTGAAACCATCGACCAGTCGAAGGAGAGCCGTCTGAATGGGTTTTTCGGTTATACCGGGTATGATGCAGCCTCACATTTTGAATCGGTTCCGTCACCAAAAGAGTATACTGATCCCGATGCCATCCCGGAAATCCGTTACCATCTGTACCATTATCTTATCGCGATAAATCACTTCCGGAATACGGTAACCCTGATCGAAAACCGCTTCGACGACAAGCCTTCAACACTCAGCTCCATCAAGGATCTGCTGACCAACCGGAACTTTTCGCTTTACCCGTTCAGCGCAACCGGCGAATGCACCTCAAACCTGAGCGATCAGGAATATATGGACCTGGTATCGGCCGGAAAGTATCATTGCCATGTTGGCGATGTTTACCAGATCGTGCTTTCGCGGCGGTTTGAACAAGCTTTCCAAGGCGATGAGTTCAATGTTTACAGGCATCTCCGGTCGGTGAATCCCTCCCCCTACCTTTTCTATTTTGATTACGGCAGTTACAAGATATTCGGCTCATCGCCTGAGGCTCACCTGATTGTAAGAAATAAGAAGGCAACCATAGCACCAATCGCAGGCACTTTGCGCCGATCGGGTGACGACGACAAGGACCGCGCTCTGGCCGAACAGTTATCAGCCGATGTCAAGGAAAATGCCGAGCACGTGATGCTGGTCGATCTGGCGCGCAACGACCTGAGCCGGCATGCGATCAATGTTACCGTGGATACGTACAAGGAGATTCAGTTCTTCTCGCATGTGCTTCATATGGTATCGAGCGTTTCAGGCGAGCTAACACAGAATCCTCAGCTATTCAGGCTATTGGGCGACACATTCCCGGCCGGAACTCTGAGCGGAGCACCAAAAATCAGGGCGATGGAGCTCATCAACCGGTATGAAAAAACCAACCGCGGATTTTATGGCGGCTGTATTGGTCAGATCGGATTAGATAAGAGCCTCAACCAGGCAATTATGATCCGTTCATTCCTCTCCTCACGTAACCGGCTGATATTCCAGGCAGGAGCCGGAATTGTAGCCGATTCGGTGGAACAGAATGAGCTTCAGGAAGTGAATAACAAGTTGGGAGCGCTGCACGATGCAATCCGGCTGGCAGGAACCAAATCAGAATAAATCAATCTTATGAAAATATTATTGCTGGATAATTATGACAGCTTCACCTACAATCTTGCGCACTATCTGCGTGAGTTGACGGGCGAGCAAATCCCTGTTATCCGAAACGACCAGATCACTGTTGACGAAGTGGATGCCTATGATGCCATCGTACTTTCGCCCGGACCCGGTCTGCCCAAGGATGCCGGCATCATGCCGGAACTGATTCTCAGATATTCGCCAACCAAGAAAATTTTAGGAGTTTGTCTGGGCATGCAGGCTATCGGAGAGGCCTTTGGTGGCACCCTGCTAAACCTGCCTTCCGTATTTCACGGTGTGGCGACCACCATCGAAATTATCAAACCTGACGAGGTCCTTTTTAGAGGATTACCCGCTAAAATTGATGTCGGCAGATATCATTCCTGGGTCGTGGATGAAACAAAACTTCCGCCCGACCTGGAAATCACTGCGGCCGATGCAACTGGCCGCGTCATGGCATTGCGGCATAAAAAGCTTGATGTGCGCGGTGTCCAGTTTCACCCTGAATCGGTGCTTACGCCGTATGGGAAGACAATGATATCAAATTGGCTTAAATATTAAATTATGAAGTTAGAGATTCGAAGGCCAGTTTTGAATTTTGAAATTACAGAGTCAGGCAGGCAGGAGGCAATCCTGTGTTATACCAAGGTATGCAACGAGATCCCGTTTTTCAACGGGATGACACTGCTTCGAGGCAACCTTGATTTTGTAAATTCAACATTCAGCACTGGCCCTGGAGCCTCCTCTTTCTTTCGTCTACCGATCTTCTTCTTCGTCCACCGATCTTCTTCCTCGATATTTTTAGTACCATGAAAAACATACTCCACCAACTATTCGAATATAAAACCCTCACCCGCCAGGAAGCGGAGGA
>CAILAQ010000298.1 GCA_903832165.1 uncultured Bacteroidota bacterium
AATTTCTGCCCTCTGCCTTCTGCCCTCTGCCCTATTTAAATATGGGGTGTTCTTATTTGCCAGGGCACTGGCTAACAATGGATTGCGGTAAATTATTGTTTCCGTAGGCTTTATCGAAATGATCGCTGAACTGGCGTGCAAGCTTGTTTGCTGCTGCGCCATAAGCAGTGTGATCAGTCCAGGTGTTAATCGGGTTCAACATCTCAGCTGGAACTCCCGGACAACTGGCCGGAATCTGAAGGTGAAAAAGGGAGTCATCAGCATATTCTACTGAAGCCAGTTCTCCATTCAGCGCGGCATTAACCATGCGACGTGTCAGAGTCAGGTCGATACGCTTGCCAACACCGTAACCGCCGCCACTCCAGCCGGTATTCACCAGGTAAACTTTGGTCTGGAATTTCTCCATCTTTTCACCCAGCATCGTCGCATATACATTCGGCTTGCACGGCATGAATGGTGCTCCGAAAAATCTTGAGAAAGCAACCTGCGGTTCAGTAACACCTGTCTCGGTGCCAGCTAACTTTGAAGTATAACCCATCATGAACCAGAGCATGGCCTGCTCTTTATTTAATCGCGATACCGGAGGCAATACCCCGTAAGCATCCGCTGTCAGAAATAGTATCGTTTTAGGATGCCCGGCAACGGAGGATGGCTTGATGTTTACCAGGAAACTCAGCGGGAACGATGCCCGCGAGTTTTCCGTGAAGCGGTTGTCATCAAAATCGAATTTTCCATCAGGATATACCATCGCATTTTCAACCATGGCACCGTGGTTCAGATAATTATCCTTATGCATCACGGCATCATAAATGTCAGGCTCTTTTTTTGGATTGATATCAATCATCTTTGCATAGCATCCAAACTCGAAATTGGCAATGCCATCTTCGCTCCAGCCATGCTCGTCATCACCCAGCAAAGCACGCGCCGGATCGGCCGATAAAGTGGTTTTACCAGTTCCCGATAATCCGAGTAACAGCGCTGAATCACCCTTGTCACCTTCGTTTGCCGAACAGTGCAGCGGAAGTATGCCCCTGAGTGGCAGCAGATAATTCATAACGGTAAACAACATCTTTTTCATGCTGCCCATATAGGCTGACCCAAAAACCATTCCAATATTGCGATCGTAATCCATCGCAACAATCAGATCGGAAGTCTTGCCATTAGGCAGTTTTCTGAGCTTCCCTGCATATTTTTCCCTGTCCAGCTTGTGATAGGGAAGTGCGATCAGAAGGAACCCGTTGTCCGCAAAACAACTCCGGTTTATATCTTCTGGTACCGGTCGAAACATATTGTCGATAAAAAGAGTATGCAAAGCCCTGTAAGTAACTACTTTAACAGGAAGTGCGTACTGACTGTCGGCGCCGATAACACGGTCTGTTTCATACAGCTGACCGGCACTGCCGAGGTGCTCAACCGCCTCTGTAAATATTTGATCAAAAGTGTCTTCGTCAATGGGAAGATTATTCGCGGCTGTCCAATCGATATTGTTCTCGCTGGATGACCTCTTTACCATGTAGGTGTCCTTGGGACTGCGACCGGTCGACTCGGGAGCTGTCCATGTGGCCAGTGCTCCTGATTCAGTAACCAAAGCTTCGCGCCGCTCAACGGAAATCCGGATCATTTCTGTCCGTGCAATATTTTTTAAAACCTTAGGATGCTTTTTTAGCATCTCCATCGCCATTAATTTTGGATCTTTCATAAGCCAGTTATTAATTGTTGACCTTGTTGATAATAAACAAAGATAAAGATTGATCGTTATGTTGTTATATATTTGCAGGCAAATCGCAGATGGCACGACTAATAGGAATAGATTACGGCGGAAAACGGACCGGTTTGGCAGTTACAGATCCTGAACAACGGATTGCCGGAGTTTTAGGCACCGTGGAATCATACGGTATCTATGAATATCTGGCGAACTACCTGAGTAAAGAGCCCGTGGAAGGTTTTGTAATAGGCTTTCCGAGGCAGATGAATTTTCAGCCGTCAGAATCAGCACCTGTGGTTCAGGCTTTTGCGAAGGGTTTAGCAAAGAAGTTTCCGAATATTCCGATTTTCTGGGTTGATGAAAGGTTTACTTCCAAAATGGCTTTGCAATCTATGATCGACGGCGGAGCATCAAAATCCGACCGCAGGGATAAAGGTAATATCGATGCGGTGAGTGCAGCTATTATTCTGGAGTCCTGGTTACAACAAAAAAAGAACGAGCGAGAAAGAGAATTATGATATTGCCTGTTTATGCTTACGGATCCCCTGTCCTGCGAAAAGTAGCTACTGATATCGCAAAGGATTATAAAGGGTTGAGCGAATTAACTGAAAATATGTTCGAAACGATGAAAGCCGCCGACGGTGTTGGTCTGGCAGCTCCCCAGGTAGGCCTGCCGATCAGGATTTTCGTCATGGATGCACGCGCCTATGCTGAAAACGACCCTTCCCTGGTTAATTTCAGGAAGGTATTCATTAATGCCCATATTCTTGAAAGGGGAGGTGAGGAGGAACTCATTGAAGAGGGCTGCCTGAGTGTCCCGAATATTCATGAGGATATTCTCAGGCCCGGAAAAATCCGCATAAAATATGTCGATGAGAATTTTACCCCGGTCGACGAATGGTATGAAGGCATGGTGGCCAGGATTATTCAGCACGAATATGACCATCTCGACGGGATTATGTTTCCCGATTTGGTAAACCCACTAAAGAAAACGCTGCTGAGAAGCAAGCTCCGTGACATATCGAAAGGAAAAGTTGCGGTTAAGTATAAAATGATTTTTCCCCTTAAAAAATAAATTATGAACTCCGTTAAAATTATTTTGGTAGCCTTCTCTGTCGTTCTGATCACCGGCTGCGGAGTGAACTCCGAAAAGAAAAAGGTGCTTGAACGAATCGCTGTTAATGAAGCCAAAATCTTTGGAGATTCAACAGCTACCATCCCCAACGAAAAAACCGGTCTTGAGATGATTCAGGCGTATACCGATTATGCAACCGCCTGGCCAAAGGATACCATTTCCGCTGAATACCTGTTTAAAGGAGCCGAAATTGCCATGAACCTGAACAAGTCGGCCATGGCCATTGATTATTATAACAGGATTCTGCTCTCTTATCCGGAATTTAAGAAAAGGCCTTATTGCGTTTTTTTACAGGCCTTTATACTGGAAAACCAGATGAATCAATTTGATCAGGCAAAGGCCCGGTATAAGGAGTTCATTGATAAATATCCTAATCATGTTCTGGCCGGGGATGCCCAGGCTTCCATAGATAACATGGGCAAGCCTCTCGAGGACCTCATCAGGCAGTGGGATCAAAAGAATTCCAAATAATTTTTCCATTCAAGGTATAAAAAAGCGTCTATTCTCTTGAACAGACGCTTTTTTTATGGGATATCAATTGCTGATTTGCCTGGCCGGGTTGATTGCGGGAATTCTATTCTCCTGTGGAATTCCCGGTGAACATCTGCTGAAATACCTGCTCCCGCTGATAACCACAGTGATTGTGTCATTGCTGTGGAAATCCGGACGGCTAAAATTCGACCGGCTGAAAATTTTTACCATCTTTCTTGGATTCTCCTGTTTCTTTATCGCCGGCTGGATATCAGTGGCGTTTAACCGGTACCAGCCCGCACCCAGCCAGTCGGGGAAAGCAGAAATCACAGGCAGGGTGGTAAGCTATCGAGAAGTCACGGAAAAGATGGGACAGCTGGTAATCAGCGTAAAAATGGAGCGCAACGGTTTTGCCTGGAAAAAAAGAACAGGGAAAATTGTGCTGTTGCTCAAGCCGGATCCTTCGTTGAAGTATCGTCCCGGTGATTTGTGGAGATTCGGTGACCTGGCCATTTCAGCTGTATCGGATAAACCTTCAAAAAACGGCTTTATACCCAGCCGGTACTGGCTCTCCAGGGGTGTTCAGTATGAAGCGCGACTGGTCACCCGAAACAGTAGTCTGATCAGTTCCGGCCGCTGGCCTTCGGTAGTAAGCTTTTTTTCTGACTGGCAGCAGACACTCTGCAACCGCATCGACAGGATTGATTTGTCAGTAAACAGCAAGGCTTTGATCAAGGCCATGGTGCTGGGTGATCGCAGCGATGTTTCCGCGGAAACCATGACTGATTTCTCGCGTGCCGGGATTATTCATGTGATCTCTGTATCCGGACTGCACGTCGGGATCATTTATTTTATCATGACGTGGTTATTAAAAGGAATCGGATTTCTGGGACCCAGGTTTCGTTCCATTGCAGCTCTTCTTGTGGTCTGGCTATACACCGGAATTTCCGGATTGAGTCCCTCGGCACTGCGGTCGGCCGGAATGATTACGCTTTTTGAAGGATCCAGGATGGGCAGAAGGGGAACGCCGGGGTTGGAGGTGCTTGCCGGAACTGCGGTAATACATTGCCTGATTGATCCATACACGATTTTCAGCGCCGGAGCACAACTCTCTTATCTGGCCGTGGCCGGAATATTTTTCTGGAATCCGGTATTTAATCCGATCCTGACAAAAATGGGCCGGACAGCACGATACTTTGGAAGCTCGATTGCAATTTCTCTGGCTGCACAGAGCCTGATAACCCCACTCCTCCTGTTTTGGTTTGGCTGGATACCACTCTATTTTCTGATTGGAAATTTAGTCCTGATGCCTTTGCTGGTACTGGCCTTTTATATTGGCCTCGCCATTACTGTCCTTGATTTCGCGGGACTGGCAATTTCTCTGGTCAATAAGGTCATGGATATTCTGATCAGTTTATCAATTGCTGGAGCTGCCTGGCTGGGTAATCTACCCGGTAACCTGATAAAGCCGGAGAATCTGGTGTGGACCGACCTTGTGCTCTATTATTTCCTGCTCTTCTTTTTCAGATATTACCTTGATAAGCCGTTGGCTGACAGCATGAAGCGCATGCTTGCCGGGACGGGCCTTTTTATTCTTGTCAGATATTCAGGATTGATGTTTTTCAGATAAGCGCGCTACCACTCAAGTGTTCCCAGTCCCTGCCTCAAAATGAGAACTTCAGGCCCGGTGCAATCAACTATGGTTGACGGTATGTTATTGCCGAATCCACCATCAATAACCAAATCCACCAAATGTCCCATATCCTCGTGAATAAGTTCAGGATCAGTGGTGTAATCCAGGATCACATCGCCACTGTGTACGGAGGTGGTTAATATAGGATTTCCCAGAACACGGATGATTTCAAGAATGATGGGATTGTCAGGTATACGGATTCCAACTGTTTTCTTTTTGCTTTTCAGGATCTTTGGTAC
>CAILAQ010000299.1 GCA_903832165.1 uncultured Bacteroidota bacterium
AGTCGGACTCTGCGAGTTCGCTATATCGGTTATCTATTTCTTTAATTTCCATGTGCTTCTAAGTTACTTTAAAATTAGCAGGAACTGCAAGGGCGATTTACAAAGAACCAACCGAGGAATCCTCCCGACAAAATCCCGGAGATTGGCGTGCTCATAAAGGTAGAAGCACCTGTGGTGTCATGTGTGAAATGATAATATAGGTAACCCAGAATTGCACCGATAATGGTCGCATTCGCAGATCTCCAGAACCAGTTCGAAACAATAAGATCCCTGAATGTCTTTGGACGGGGTTCAACTTCGCAGGTATTTTTCATATGTTCAGTATTTCAGACGGCAAAGTTAAAAATCTAATTCGATAAATCGCTTTGATATCACCTAAATCTTTTTGTTATCACTATTTTTATTAATATTGCGGTCTATTAACCTGATTATGAAGAGAATTTTCCACGACAAACTAACAGCTGAAGAGCTCGAGGCACTATTTACCAGCGATGATGCGTGTCTGGAATTTCTATCCGGATTAAAATGGTCCGAAGGATTTACCTGCCGTAAATGCGGAAACACAAACAGCTGTCCTGGCAAAGCACCACATTCCCGCCGGTGCACGAAATGCAAATCAGAGGAATCGGCCACCACAGGAACCATTTTCCACAACTGCAAATTTCCCGTCAGCAAGGCATTCTATATTGCCTGGCATGTGTGTAAGGGAAATGAAGAGATATCTACTTATGAATATGCCAGAAGATTATCGCTCAGACAGATGACCTGCTGGAATTTTAAAACCCGCATTGTTCAGGCATTGGAACAGATGCCAAATCTCTCAGAAAACGAAGCCGCTGCGATCAAGCGGATGTTAAAACAAGAAAGCTGACAACCGTTCAACATGAAGTGAAAATGAAGAGAGGAATATTCAATCCATTTTTTGGACCAATATTACCGAGGATTCATAGGGGAATAGAGACAAATAAGTTGCTTTGATTGGAGAGGCAGCTTTTCGATGAGTAGAAATCAAAATAATACCTTCCAAATCGATTTTCAAATTAAAGTGTTGGCGCCGGCTGGAAAAGTTTAAAATTATGAGAATCAATTCCTCCTCAGAGGAACGATAATAGGCCAGAACGTTTTTATTATCACTCAAATAGGGGATCCATTCACCCTTTAACAAACCAAGCCTCGATTTACGCAGGGCCAGCAATTTATGGTAAAACAACAGGATGCTGTTGTTATAATTCATTTGATTCAATACATTTCTTCCTGTTTTACCGGAATCCACAGGCAGCCAGGGCTCACCGGTGCTAAATCCCTCATAAAGGCTGTTATTCCACTGCATAGGTGTTCGTGAACGATCTCTTCCCTGATATATTGGCCAAAACCTTTTACCGAGCGGGTCCTTGATCTTTCCTTTGGGTATCCAGGCATTCCTCATGGCAATTTCCTCTCCATAATAAATAAACGGGGTGCCTTTGAGTGTCAGCAGAAGAGTTGCCATAACCTTGGCCTTTTCATCCGAAGAGGACTTTAACCATATTGAGCTCAGCGACCTGTTGAGATCATGATTGGAAAGTACATGACAGGCCCAGGCATTTTCCGGGATGCTTTTCATCCAATTGAGAATGGCTTCATTAAATTTTCTGGCATTCCAAGCTTTGAATATCAATGAAAAATCAAAAGCTAAATCAAGGCGCTTCGTTTTATCAGAAAGATAACTTGATACAATTCCGGGATTTCCCGGAGGCAAAGTATAGATTTCTCCCACAAGCAGAATACTTTCATATTCATCTACGACCTGACGCAGTTCCTCAATAATAGCACAAGTCTCAGGCTGATTCCTTGTTATATAGTTTTCTTTGCCGCGAAGTTGTGCGAAAAGTGACGGCTGAGAATTCTTGTGATCCTGATCCTTAATAATAACATTTATGGCATCGAGGCGAAATCCATCGATTCCGAGATGGAGCCAATACCTTACTATGGAATAAAAACAGGACCTGACCTCGGGATTCCACCAGTTCAAGTCGGGTTGCTCTCTGAAGAAAGTATGGTAATAATATTCCCCTGAGGGCGCATCATATGTCCAGCCGCTGCCCCCATAAAGTGATTTCCAGTTGTTTGGTTTTCGGAACGGTGAACCTTCATACCAGATGTACCAGTCCCTCTTGGAATTATTTACAGATGACCTCGATTCCTGAAACCAGGGATGTTCAACGGATGTATGATTAAGGACCAAATCCAGAATAATTCTGATTTTTCTTTTATGAGCTTCTGCGATTAGTTGCTTTAAATCATCTGTATTACCA
>CAILAQ010000300.1 GCA_903832165.1 uncultured Bacteroidota bacterium
CCTTGGATAGGTTGTCCTCAAAAGTGATGATCTCCTGATTCTCTTCGGTCACGATACCGCAAACTTCACCACTGGCCTGAAGTGCTGAGATAAATGTTTCATCTGCAAATACATCAAGCTTTTTCTGGTCCTCACCCTGTACATTGATATTGCCCGACGCTCCCAGTATATCCACCAATCCGGCCTTGTTGATCTTCTTGTTTACGATTTTTGCCGCAATTCCGAAATGGCTGAGAAGTCGTGAGAGTTCACCTTTGGCGTACGGAAAATCCGTCTGCCGCCTGATGATGAATTCATTTAATGTGGTGATGGAATAACCTTTCATAGCTTAAAGTTGCCAACTTTTCTTGAAGTTGGCAACTTTATATTGCCGAAAGTGCCAACTTTGTACGCTTTCTTTAAAGTTGGCACCTTTATTTATGATAATACACAAATTTGGTGGTGGTATTCTCAAAACACCTGAAGCTGTCCGGCAGATGCTGGATATCCTTCAAACTGGCCCACTGCCGGCCGTGGTCGTTGTTTCAGCCCTCAATAAGATGACCAATGCCTTTGAAGGCGTTGCCCGTGCCTGGTTTAAGCATGAAAACACGGAGCCCGGCATGCAAATGATCCGCGGATACCATTTTGATATGGCATGCCGACTGCTGTCTGACCCCGATGAGTCATGGTTGCGCTACATGAAACCGATGTTTTCCGAGATTCTGGAAAAGCTTCAGGAGGAGCCGGGACCGGTTTTCGACCGGGCTTATGACCAGATTGTCTGCTATGGAGAGCTGCTGTCAACCGCATTGCTGCGAACCTGTTTTGAGGAAAACGAATTGGAACATCGTTATCTGGATGCCCGGTCGGTTATCAGAACTGACGATGTTTATCGGGACGCCGGAATTAAATGGGAAGAAACACGTGATCTTATCCGCGCGGAAAGGGATAGTGCCGAGGAAGATTCGCTCGACGCAAAGGATAGTTACCTGATTTTGACCCAGGGATTTATCGGAAGTACTCCTCTCAAAGATACCGTAACACTTGGTCGGGAAGGTTCCGATTATACAGCGGCAATTTTTGCCTATTGCCTCGATGCAAAGGAAACATGGATTTGGAAAGATGTGCCGGGTATATTAAATGCAGATCCGGCAGAGTTTGCAGATGCTGAAAAGATTGATGAGATGAATTATCTCGAAGCCATTGAACTGGCATACTTTGGGGCTAAAGTCATCCACCCCAAAACGATCAAGCCTCTTCAAAATAAGCTGATCCCTTTATGGGTCCGCGATTTCTGGCATCCTGACGGGTCCGGTACCCGCATATTCGACCTGAAAACCATTCCTCCGACAGGTACTGTTTTCATTACAAAGAAGAATCAACTGCTGATTTCCTTCCAGCCACGGGATTTTTCATTTATTGTGGAAGATATGATCTCGGAGATATTTGCCCAACTCGCGAAATATAGAATCAAGGTCAACCTGATGCAGCACGGCGCAATTAGCTTTTCTATCTGTGTAACTGCTGATATGGATCGTGTTAATAGTCTCATCCAGGCAATGTTGCCCAAATTCAGGATATTATATAACAGTGATCTGGAACTGGTAACCATCAGAAGGTACACGCCGCAGGCAATTGAAAGAATGACCGCCGGCCGCAGAATTATGATCCAGCAGCTTAGCCGCAAGACTGCACGATTCGTATTAGCTTAAAATTTGTCGATGGCTTAACGGTCGAATTCAAGGGCTATCCCCTTGATCGTTTCGTCGAATATCCCATTGTCATATACCAGATTCCCATTGACAAAAGTATGGGTGATCCTGGACCGCAGAGAGGTATCCTCCAGAGGCGACCATCCGCATTTATATAATATATTATGTGAATTCACCGTCCAGGGATCCTCAGGGTCGATAAGTACCAGGTCCGCATAGTAACCCTCACGGACATATCCCCGGTTGCTCAGATGGAAAATATCCGCTGGCGTATGACACATCTTCTCCACGATTTTTTCAACAGGCAGGATGTTTTTGTGATGGAATTCCAGCATCACCGGCAGCGAGTGTTGTACCATCGGAGCACCTGATGGAGCCTTTGTATATATATTATCCTTCTCTTCGAGGGTGTGTGGAGCATGGTCGGTCGCTACTATGTCAATTCGATCGTCAATAAGAGCCTGTATCAGCGCTTCCTTGTCTTCTGCCGACTTAATCGACGGGTTCCACTTGATCAGACTGCCCTTGTCAGTATAATCCTGATCATCGAACCATAAATGATGTACGCAGACCTCAGTTGTGATTAATTTGTCTTTAACAGGCCCGGGCGGGTCGAGAAGTGAGAGTTCTTTTGCAGTTGAAAGATGTATGAGATGCAGATGCGTACGATGGCGGCGGGCCAGTTCCACAGCAAAGGAGCTTGATTTGTAGCAGGCTTCTGTTGATCTGATCAACGGGTGATATTCCATCGGGATATCATCACCAAACTGCTTACGGTAAGCTTCAAGATTCTGTTTGATTACTCCTTCGTCCTCTGCGTGTACAGCAATCGGGAGTTTGCGAATCCGGAATATTCCTTCCAGTGCCATCGGGTCGTCTACAAGCATATTCCCGGTGGACGCACCCAGGAATACTTTTATGCCACAGGTTAAATGAGTATCGACAGCATGAAGCTCAGCCAGATTCTTGTTTGTCGCCCCGATAAAAAATCCGAAATTTGCCAGGCTTTTGCCGCCAGCCATAGCGATCTTTTCATTCAGGAGTTCACGGGTCGTGGTTTGCGGGATCGTATTCGGCATATCCATGAAGGAAGTAACACCTCCGGCAACAGCTGCCTTTGATTCGGTATGGATATCACCCTTGTGGGTTAATCCCGGATCGCGGAAATGCACTTGATCATCTATCACACCCGGGATGAGCCATTTCCCTTTTCCGTCGATGATTTCGGTATCTTTTGATATGGCCGGGTAAGCGGAAGCCGGATATATTTTTGCGATAAGCTGATCGTGGATGGCCACATGACCTAAAGTCCGGGTGCCTTCATTTATGATGAGTGCATTTGTTATCAGGTAGTTACTCATTCTGGTTGCTGATGTGTTTATTGTATCTGGCGCGTAGGCTGCTGATCTTCATATGGATTACTCCCATCACGGCTTCGCTCATGATACCTCCGCTCATCTTGGATGATCCCAGTTCGCGGTTAATAAAGATAATAGGAACTTCGATGATCTTGAATCCGAGCTTCCACGCTTTGAATTTTATTTCAATCTGGAAACCATAACCTTTCATCCGAATCCGATCGAGGTTGATGGTTTTAAGAAGTTTCTTAGACAGGCAAACAAACCCGGCTGTAGAATCCCTGATGTCCATTCGGGTGACCATCCTGACATAGTGAGATGCATAATAGGATAGCAGGAGGCGACCTATGGGCCAATTTACAATCGCGACACCTTTTATATACCGGCTTCCGATAGCCATGTCAGACTGGCCATTTTTGCAGGCCTCATAAAGTGGTATCAGGTCATTTGGATTATGTGAAAAGTCGGCATCCATTTCGAAAACGTAATCATAATCATGTTCGAGTGCCCATTTGAACCCGGCAATATATGCTGTTCCAAGGCCGAGCTTTCCTGGCCTCTCTAATAAAAACAGTCTTCCGGGGTATTCAATCCTCATGGATTTGATGATGGCGGCAGTCTGATCAGGAGAATTATCGTCAATAACGAGGACATTAAATTCTTTTGGAAGGCTATATATATAGGTAAGAAGGTTGCGAATGTTCTCGGCTTCCTGATAAGTTGGTATAATAATGAGTGTGTCGGACACGTGTGGAAATTATTTCTGTTACTTTTTACGCGACTTCTATTGGTACGAAGATAGTTGATTTTGGTATAAAATAAGCGCTGCAGCTAGAAATGATGGAACTTGCTGAAAAATATTGACCTGACAATAAGCTTTTTAGAAGAATTACAGAAAAAACTTTGCAGTTGCATTTGCGTAATCGAAGGATAGCCGTATATTTGCATTCCAATTTTGATGGATGTGTTCTTTAAACGGTCGGTAAATGTGGAAAAAAAAGTTTGTAGAAAGTTTGGAAGTTGAATTTTTTCCCGTATCTTTGCACCGCTTTTAGAAAATGATAGTTCTTTGAAAAGATTGAAGAGTAACAAAGGTCAGGTAAAGAAGAAGTCAATTCTGTTTTACTGAATCGATAATGATGAATCTTGAGCAATGATTTTACAATTACAACGAAGAGTTTGATCCTGGCTCAGGATGAACGCTAGCGGTAGGCTTAACACATGCAAGTCGAGGGGCAGCACGAGTAGCAATACTTGGTGGCGACCGGCGCACGGGTGAGTAACGCGTATGCAACCTACCTATAACTGGAGAATAGCCCTCGGAAACGGGGATTAATGCTCCATAATGTTCAGGAACCGCATGGTTTCTGTTCTAAAGCTCCGGCGGTTATAGATGGGCATGCGTGACATTAGCTAGTTGGTGAGGTAACAGCTCACCAAGGCTACGATGTCTAGGGGGTCTTAAAGGATGATCCCCCACACTGGTACTGAGACACGGACCAGACTCCTACGGGAGGCAGCAGTGAGGAATATTGGTCAATGGGCGCGAGCCTGAACCAGCCATCCCGCGTGCAGGAAGACGGCCCTATGGGTTGTAAACTGCTTTTGTGCAGGAAGAACGCTCAATACGTGTATTGAAGTGACGGTACTGCATGAATAAGCACCGGCTAACTCCGTGCCAGCAGCCGCGGTAATACGGAGGGTGCAAGCGTTATCCGGATTTATTGGGTTTAAAGGGTGCGTAGGCGGTGAAATAAGTCAGTGGTGAAAAGC
>CAILAQ010000301.1 GCA_903832165.1 uncultured Bacteroidota bacterium
ATGGAGTTCACCGGTGATGGCCATCAGGCTGAAGGCACCGTAATCATTTATCCATGGACTGGGCTGATGAGTTTGCTTAATCCCCCGGATGGAGTCAGACTGGTAGGTATAACCCCAGCCATCACCCATTTTTCCGGTTTGCGGGGTCCAGAAATTCATACCCCAGGGCACAGCCACAGCCGGATAAGTATTTCCATGTGAAAGGTTGTAACTCGATTCGGTGCCGACCAAAGGATTTGCCAGATCGATCAGATTCCTCAGAACAGGTAAAGATTTCGAATCCTGAGCATTGCAGGTTGTTGCAACAACAACTGCCAGCAGCAGATTTAACAGAAACTTCATAGCGTATAATTATGTGTGGCACTAATTTTCTCTCTACTTCATGGATCTGATCCTGACTTCAACAGGAGTACCCAGAAAAGCCCTGAAAACCTCATCAGGATTTGAATTATTGAAATGATAAGGATAGAGAATTTTCAGTTTTAACAATTTTGCAGCTTCAATCGCCATCCGAGGCTCCATGGTGTAAGGAAGCCCGATCGGAAGAAAGGCGATATCTATTTCCTTCAATTTCATCATCTCCGGCGTTATTTCCGTATCCCCGGCAACATAAACTCTCAACGGGCCAAAAGTCAGGACATAACCGTTTCCTTCATCTTTGGCATGATAGGGTTTTCCATTCCCCCGAAGGCGGTAAATATTATAGGCAGCTACCGTTTCCACCGGAACACCATTGGCTATAAAGAAAGTTCCATTTTTGCAAACCTTGCCTTTTTTCAATTTATCAAAGCACAACTGAGAGAGAAATATTTCGGTCTCAGGTTTTAAAATCTTTTCGATGGCAATCGGGTCAAGGTGATCGCCATGATCATGTGTCACCAGAACAGCATCAGCTTTTGGCAATAATGAATAATCTGCCATTTGCATTACAGGATCAATGTAGTAATACCGCTCCTGATATTTAAACAGGAGTGAAGCATGGCCAATGAAGGTAATCTCAAGGTTCCCGGCAGGAGTGATGATCGTATCAGTCTCAAATGTCTTTTGCCCGCTCACATCCATAACTGAACTCATCCAGCTTAAAACTAAAAGACTGATAATCTTAATTGATTTTTTCATTTCCGTAGAATCTTCGCTTTCTGGCGGTTGAACTGTCTCTTACTGAGGGTTCCATCGCGGTATAATCTTTCCAGCCTCTCAATCTGATCGAGCTTCTCCGTCATATTCGATCCGCGACTCAGCACTAATCTGGATATCGGGAATAAAAAAATAACTAAAACAATCAGAATCAGGAGTATTTCTGTAATGCCAAAGGAGCCACAAACTATCATAATGGTAAAACTTTCACCTTGTTTTTACGCAAATATAGGCGAATCAAAGCATGAATATCACGGTTATCAGGATATTTCCGGATCGCATCCCTGAGAATTTCAGTATTATTCTCGTGTTCAGCATCTGCATAGCCAAAGCCCCGGTATTGTCCCTTCTCAATACAAACGATACCGATTTCGTCTTTGGCCCTTCCCTTATCGATTATAAGGAAATCCTGATGCTCATATTCAAACCTCTGTATAAATTTCTTGACACGCTCATTATAGGTTTCCGAGGACTCATCGCCGGTGCAGGCACCCAGGCATTCGCCTATGCCCCTATGGAAACAAGCTCCACCCGAATCATAAAGGCCTGAAAGTTTATGGCAGAGCCGGTAATCTTCAATCCACTGAGAGAGCAACTCCCTTCCCTCCTTCTTTGAGGTGAAGGTGGTCAGGGGAGCATCGGTTTCATTAGTGTTACTGATTGCCAGATTGATGTATCCATTCTTATCTTCTGATGCAAACAATCCGAAATTAAAAATACTCCTTCGCTGCTGACGGTTATAGATCGGTTTATGCTTTTTGATTTCATCGGACTCGAGTAATAAAGCGATCAGTTCATTACCTGCAAGTTCCCATGTTATTTCGGCAATCCGGTCCCGCATCTCCATCGCTTTCCTAGTGGTCTGGTTATGCAGGTGCTGAAAAATCCTCGTTCGGATATCCTTACTCTTTCCTATATAAATAAGGTCGTGCTTCTCGTCCCAGAAATAGTAAACCCCGGTTTCCTCCGGTAGTTTGTTTAAAATATTCTTCGTGATATTCTCATTAAGCCCCTCAGGATGCCCGGGTTTAAGAATCTTTGCAGCGATGTTCTTGTGATCCCTGTTCAGCAATTCCTCAAGAAGCCTGACAGTCGCCATAGCATCACCCCCGGCTCTGTGCCTGTTATTCATGGGAATACCAATCGATGCACAAAGCTTTCCAAGGGAATATGAAGGTAATCCGGGAACAACCTGACGAGCGAACCTTACGGTATCAAGTGTTTTACGGTTGTAATCATACCCCAGATTTTTGAACTCCTGTTTGATAAAACTATAGTCGAAATTAACATTATGGGCTACAAAGATTTGTCCCTCTGTCATCTCTACAATTTTCTTTGCAATCTCAAAAAATCTTGGGGCCTCTGCCACCATTTCGTTCGTAATCCCTGTCAGTCCTGTAATAAAATAAGGAATATTGATCTCCGGATTCACCAGCGTAACAAACTCATCTACAATTGAAAGCCCATCATGAATAAAAACGGCAATCTCTGTGATCTTTTCATTCTTAGGACTGCCGCCTGTTGTTTCGATATCAATAATTGCGAACATTAACCCCGGCCTTTGATTAACTCCATATCCTTCTTAAGATTCGCAATCACCGCAAATAATTCGTGTTCCAACGGCATTCTTTCAGGCATTTCAGCGCTTATATAATGTATAAACTTCCATATTTCCGTAATTTCTTCAACATGGACCGTAAAGGATTCGTACTCCCGGTTCAATGAGTGCAGTATAAATTGCTTATTCCGGAAATCCTTGTCAATCAGCTTAAAGACCAATCCCTCATCCTTGGTTAAAAGGATGCACGGATCCCCTTTCTTCAAAAAATCCCAGTTTTCCACAAACTCACCGGTAATAAAGGCACCATCCGGAATCGGCTTCATAGAGTCACCACTGATCTGGAAAGTCCTGTACTTTCTCTCAGGCGAGAGAAAAGGAAGCTGAAAAACCGGAAGCTCCCTGATGTATTCCGGATCCGCATACCCCCTTTTATAACCGGCTTTTGCTTTTTCTGACACAAGCTCAATGTTGTCCCTGTTAAACTTGTCGACAGTAGTGGCCAGTATTCTCAACTGGCTTCCTTTAACGTAAACGTCAAACCCGTCTTCAAGCTGCCTCATCTGGCTTTCTGACATACTAGCCAGATCTATCCTGGCAAGGGTATCCATTGAGATCCGGAAATAATCTGAAAATAGTTTCAGCTCCTCGATTCCGGGTTCGGCCACTCCGTTCTCATAACCGGCAAAAGTTGATCGCTTCATGCCCAGAAAATTAGAAACCTCGTCCTGAGTCCGACCACGCCGCTTTCTTAAGAATTTAATATTCGACCTGATAAACATATTTCTGATTTATGATCGAAAGATAATCAAATAATTGATGATTATCTAATCAATGGCAACAGCTGCAGGAACCATTATGATACGAAGGGCAGGAGTTTTCAGGCTGACTTGCTCCTTTTGAAGGCTTTGGCTTTCGGTATTCACTGCTGTCGGATCCGCAAACCGGGCATGCAGCAACTATCTTGCTGCATGGACCATACATCGGATCCATATATTCGAGCTTGCTCCCTTCCCCTTCAAAATTTATCTGGCAATCAAAACATTTGAATTCCATATTTAAAAATTAATTAAAGATGAATTTATCTTATATTCTATATTGTTATTACTTTAGCAGCTGCAAAAATCCCGACAAAAGTAATGACAAAAAGCGATAAGGACAGATTGTTGAAATGGTTCAGGAAATATCATAAATGGCCAAGCCTCATTTTTACTCTTTTCATCTTTTTATTCTCCCTTTCAGGTATAATTCTAAACCACAGAAACCAGTTTTCATCTGTTGATATCAAAAGAAAGTTACTTCCTGCCATTTACCATTACAAGAACTGGAATCTCGCTGCAATCAAATCCGGCGTTGAGTTATCGCCCGATTCTATTCTGATTTACGGCAATATCGGAGTCTGGCTCACCAACCCAGACTACCTGACATTCTCGGACTTCGACAA
>CAILAQ010000302.1 GCA_903832165.1 uncultured Bacteroidota bacterium
ACGCACGCACACACACACACCGGTCTCCCCAACCTCCACCCCTAACTTCCTCTTGAATTCTTCCAGAACCTTTTCGGCACCCCTGACATAACAAGCCGTTCCCATGCAAATCGATATCGGATTCTGCCCTTTGGGAATCATGCTGAAAAAAGAGTAGAACGTTACAACCCCGTATACTTTAGCAACCGGGACCTTAAGCTCCCTCGCCACAATCTCCTGAACCTCAGCAGGAAGATAGCCGAATATACTCTGGGCTCTATGCAAAACATGAATAAGCTCGAGCGGATCATTGGAGAACGATTTGCATACTTCAACCAGCTCATTCATCTGATTTTCATGCAATTCTATTTTTATGCTGGACATAATGCTTATTTTGTTTTGGGAATCACCACTTTAACTTTACTGCGATCGAAATAATGAGTATGGAGCAGATGATGAGACTTTTCACTAAGTGGCCCACCAAGAAACTCATCATACAACTCTTTGATATAGGGATTTTCATGGGACTTTCTGATCGGCTTCGAAACATCCTCTTGATATATAGCCCTTTGCCGTGCAGTAATAACTCCCGACTTGCCATGATGAAGAGGCTGGCCGCCACCACCGATGCAGCCACCCGGGCAGGCCATGATTTCTATCGCATGAAAGTTGCTGGTTCCTGCTTTTATGCTCTCCAGTAATTCGCGGGCATTCCCCAAACCATGGGCAATACCAATATTAATTGGCAAACCGTTAAAATCAATCGTTGCATGCCTGATGCCCTCCATTCCCCGCAATTCCTCAAAACTGATTCTTTCCAGAGTCTTCCCTGTGTATAACTCATAAGCTGTCCTGACAGCTGCTTCTATAACGCCTCCAGTAGTCCCGAAAATTACTGCTGCCCCGGTCGACTCACCCATCGGCTTATCAAAGTCGGCATCCGGAAGACTCAGAAAATCAATGTTGGATTGCTTTATAAGTGCAGCCAGTTCTCGTGTCGAAAGCACATAGTCAACATCGGGATTTCCATCAGTCTTAAACTCTTCACGCTGGCATTCATATTTCTTTGCCAGACAAGGCATAACTGAGGCAACTACAAGGTCTTTCCGGTTGACACCAATTTTATCAGCAAAATAAGTTTTGGCAATGGCCCCAAACATCTGCTGAGGTGATCTGGCTGTTGAAGGAATATCATCCATTTCGGGAAAATATTCTTCAAAGAAATTCACCCATGCAGGACAACATGAGGTCAGTATAGGCAAGGTCTCTTTTTTATGCCCGTTCAGGAAATTCGTCAGACGTTTAAGAAGCTCAGCCCCCTCTTCCATAATGGTAAGATCGGCAGCGAAATCAGTGTCAAAAACATAATCAAAGCCCAGTTGTTTTAAGGCCGATACCATTTTTCCCGTCACCAGCGTTCCCGGTTCCATCCCGAAAGCCTCCCCAAGCGCCGCCCTTACTGCGGGCGCGGTTTGAACTATAACGGTTTTCTTTGAATTTGCCAAAGCCCTGATAATATGATTGGAATGATCAACCTCTGTTAAAGCGCCGGTCGGACAAACTGCAACACACTGTCCGCAATAGGTGCAGGTGGATTGTTCAAGGTCCTGCTCAAATGCAGGCGCCACAACCGACATGAAGCCGCGGTTGATGCCCGACAGAGCGCCTACTGTCTGAAAATCATTGCACATCATTTCACACCTCCGGCATAGTATGCATTTATCCATATCACGGATAATCGACGGAGAACGGTCTTCTTTATAATGCGATTGCTCTCCCTTATAATGAATCTCACGGATTCCCAGATCCTGGGCGGTCTTTTGAAGATCACAGGTACCGCTTTTTGCACAGATCAGGCAATCAAAAGGATGATCCGACAGAATAAGCTCCATCACTGTTTTTCGGGCATTGAGGACCCTCATCGTGTTTGTTCGAACCTCCATCCCCTCCTGACATTGAGTGGCACAGGAAGGAGCCAGGTTTCTGCGACCGGCAACCTCCACCACGCATATCCTGCACCCGCCCGGTTTGTTTTCAATATTCAGGTCTTCGAGGTGCAAATAACAAAGGGTCGGAATTTTAATGCCTGCCTGATGGGCTGCTTTCAGTAAGCTGGTCCCGGCTTCCACCTGAACTTGCTTATGATCTATAGTTAAATTTATTTTATCCATGACAATCAGATCTTAAGAAACAAAAACTGCATTAAACTTGCATTTCTCCAGGCAGGCTCCGCATTTGATGCACAATACCGCATCAATCAGATGAACCTCTTTGCGCTCGCCGGTAATTGCATTTACCGGACATACCCTTATGCAAGCCATGCATCCCACACAATTTTCATGACCGATCCAATAGGTCATTAAATCACGGCACTGCCCTGCAGGGCACTTGTGTTCGGCAACATGAGCTTCATATTCATCCATAAAATTATCGAGGGTCGATAATACAGGGTTGGGCGAAGTCTGTCCTAAACCGCATAAAGAGGTATCCTTAATGACTTCGCTGAGATTCCTCAGCCGGTCAAGATCTTCCGGAGTTCCCTTGCCTTTGGTAATTGTTTCTAGTATTTCGTACAAACGCTTGTTTCCAATTCTACAGGGAGAACATTTTCCACAGGACTCCTCAACAGTGAAATCCAGGTAATATTTTGCCATGGAAACCATGCAGTCATCTTCGTCCACAATGATCATCCCGCCAGAGCCCATCATTGAGCCACAAGCTATCAGGTTGTCATAATCAATAGGAATATCAAGATGCTTTTCAGTCAGGCATCCACCTGAAGGGCCTCCGGTTTGAACCGCCTTGAATTTCTTATCTCCCTTGATTCCTCCACCGATTTCATAAATAACTTCCCGAAGGGTAGTACCCATGGGAACCTCAACCAATCCAACATTATTAACTTTCCCGGCCAATGCAAACACCTTGGTCCCCTTCGATTTTTCAGTTCCGATAGAACTGAACCAATCAGCTCCATGGAGAATAATCGGAGCAATGCTGGCATAGGTTTCAACATTGTTCACATTCGTCGGCTTACCCAGGTAGCCATGTTCCGAAGGAAACGGAGGTTTGAAGGTTGGCT
>CAILAQ010000303.1 GCA_903832165.1 uncultured Bacteroidota bacterium
CCTATACCGCAACGCCGGTTAACGGTGGCGCAAACCCGTTCTTTCAATGGAAGGTTAACGGGATGAATGTGGGAACCAACCTTCCGCTCTATACATACCTTCCTGAAAATAATGACATTGTACTTTGTCAGCTAACTTCAGATTTGATATGTGCGACCAATAACCCGGCAACCAACAACCCCTGCACGGTAACCATCAGCACGGCACCCGTTGTGACTTATACCGTTTGCCATGATGTTGTGACCGCGGTCAATGCGAAACCCTTTAAACTCCGCGGCGGGCTGCCTCTTGGGGGTGCCTATTCAGGGCCGGGCGTAAATTCAGCTACCGGTATTTTTGATCCTCTTCCGGCAGGACCCGGAACCCATCAGATTACATATACTTATACAAACGCAGGGCTTTGCACCGCTGGTAGTTCCACAACAATTGTGAACCTTCCGGCAACTCCTGTCATCTGCGGCAGTTCAATCACCGATATCCGTGATAATAAAATGTACTCCACGGTGCAGATAGGCGCTCAATGCTGGTTCGCCGGTAATTTAAATTTCGGGAATATGATAAATGTCTCAGTGCCGCAGGTGGATAATTGCATCACAGAAAAATACTGTCCAAATAACTCAGGAGGAAATTGCACGCAATATGGAGGCCTTTATCAATGGGATGAGGTGATGCGGTTTGATCCCGCATCCGGGGGGCAGGGCTTGTGCCCGCCTGGCTGGCATGTGCCAACAAACCCGGAATGGATTACGCTCTTTAATTTCTATGGAGGTCAGTCAATGGCCGGTAATTTACTAAAAGGACAGGGAGCATCCGATTTCCGGGCTTTGCTGACCGGAGTTGTTTACCAGAACCATACCTGGTCGTTTAGCCCGCCCGGGTTGACGGCAACCTTCTTCTGGACTTCTGATACTGCAGGGCCATGGCAAACAGCTTCACATGGCATAAACAGTGCAGTAGGTTCTGTATCAGATTACCTCTCGGCAAGGTCAAATGCCTTTGCCACAAGATGTTTACTGGATTGACAAGCCGCAATGATTATTTCCTGGCAATAATTCAATTGAAAAAATATTTTACAGGTGAGTTTTCGGGTGGAAAAAAAATTCTACCTTTGAACATCATGAGCAAGAACCGGGATGTACAGCCACTTCTTAGTTTTTCATGCTGTAAAATACATCAAATCAGGTGATTGAAAAAACAATATTGAACTCAGTGAAAATATTATTTTTAATACTCTGGAGTGTTTTAGTCATCATTCCAACCGGAAAAGGGATTCCTGCTTCAACTCTTTCGGCCGAAGCCTATCTGGATGGCTCGGTTGGCGACTCGCTTAAAACGCTTGGATTATTGGTCGAAAGAAACAGGATAAGCAATAACCCTCTCTCTGTTAAATTTGCCAGAATCGCACTGTCTATCGCGCGGCAGCACAAATCAACAATTGATCTTGTGGATGCCTATAAATGGATCGGTAAAGCTTATCTGCAAAGCATGAAAGATTCAAGTTCCTATTATTACAATCTTGCACTACGCATCGCCGACAGCAACAACCTGATCAAACAAAAAGTTCATATATTTTATAATCTGGCCAGCCTGTACAGTGCTGCCTATAATTATGAAACAGCTGTATCGCTGCTGGATTCATCGATCAGGCTGGCTGAAATTGTACGGGATCCGGAAGGTATAGCCAATGCTTATATCTCGCTCGGCCTGATAAAAAAAAATACCCATGATTATGAAAGTGCGCGTAAAATGTTTGATCGTGCACTCATGAC
>CAILAQ010000304.1 GCA_903832165.1 uncultured Bacteroidota bacterium
ATCACGCACCGCTTCGGGATTAAGCGGCGTGTGCATTGAACCTTTGATATAGACCTGGCTGTTTCTATACCCTGCTAAATCAGATGGTTTTACAAGCCCAACGGCAAATAGCTAAAAGCGTGTTGAAAGTGGGCTGAGCAACAAATAAATAATTCAGCGAAGTACACGCTCGGGGAAAACCGCATCAACCTCCTTTTGCCACCGATGAAGCTGGTCTGAAAGTTCCTGGCGGATGGCTGGCTGACTTTGAGCGAGGTTGTTCTTCTCGCTGATGTCGGCAGACAGATCATACAATTCCTGCGTTCCCTCAGCAAAAAATTCGATCAGTTTATATTTCCCTTTGCGAATCGCGCTTCCCGGTTGTCCCCCCTGGTTCCCGTAATGGGGATAAAACCAGAATAAGGCCCGCTCCTGTTTATTTTTCGGTGCAGATTGAGCCTTGCCTGTCATCAAAGGGATCATGCTCATCCCATCCTTGTGCTGGTCCGGTTGGAGCTTGAGCCCCGCGATTTCCAGAATTGTCGGATAAAAATCGGTACTGATTACTGGCTGGTCACAGACGGCAGCCCGATGAATTTTCTGTGGCCATTTGATCAGCATCGGTTCCCGGATGCCACCCTCATAAAGCCATCCTTTCCCCGCACGCAAAGGTAAATTGCTCGTGGGATGGCCTTCGGAGGTTGAGAGCCCTCCGTTGTCAGACATGAAAAAAATCACCGTGTTTTGGTCGAGTCCACTCTCCCTGAGATAATCCAGTACTTTCCCAACT
Source organism: uncultured Bacteroidota bacterium (assembly GCA_903832165.1). Lineage (GTDB taxonomy): Bacteria > Bacteroidota > Bacteroidia > Bacteroidales > UBA12481 > UBA12481. The sequence goes on from CAILAQ010000304.1 coordinate 770, forward strand.
GCCTGATCCATGGCCTCCACCATGCCGGCATAAATGGCATGATTCTGTACTAATCGCACTTTTCGCTCACCTTCTTGTCCCCAGGAATCGGCTGGGGCAGATAATTTTTTTTGTTCATATTTTAGTCTCAGATCTTCGCGAGCCATCAACGGGGTATGTACCGAATAAAAAGAGAGATAGGCTAGAAATGGTTCCGTCGGATGATCTTTAATAAACCGTACCGTTTCGGTAGCAAGCCGGTCTGGCAGGTGCTCCCCTGCTGGACCATCTTCAAGCCGTGGATTCCCATAGGGGGAGAAGTACTTGTTCCCACCGTAGGGTCCTCCGCTTTGATTACCTCCTTTGTTAATATCAAATCCTTGATTTTCCGGCCAGTACCCTTCCGGGCCCAGATGCCATTTGCCTGCAAAAAAAGTAGCATATCCTGCTTCCTTCAGAGCCTCCGCAATAGTCTTTTCCTCAAGCGGAAGTTGTTCCAGATAGGGTGATGGATACAAGGGCCTGTCGTAATCAGCCTGTTTCCTGGCTGCCTCGGGTTGGATGGCGCCGAAATAATCAGTCGTCCGCAAGCGTGCCGGGTATTTGCCTGTCAGGATACTGGCACGGGTGGGACTGCATACAGGACAAGCTGCATAGGCATTGGTAAATCTGACAGATTGGGCTGCCAACCGATCGAGGTTGGGTGTTTCGTAAAAACAATCCGGGTTGTTGAATCCGACATCCATCCAGCCCAGATCATCAGCCAGGATAAATAAGAAGTTAGGTTGCTTTTCCGACCACGAATCATCAACATTTCGGGTATACTCAGGTGTTGACCCGGACACGATGGCCCCGAGTCCCAATAGCGATGCGGCACTGAATTTGGATTTTACGGACATCATCAGGTTATTAATCTTGTATTCCTAAATGTACCAATTATTTCCAATTTGTTGCGCAGTCGGCTCCTGGAATAGGTTAATCTGCAGTTGCTGCGGGTAAACGGATCATTTCAAAAGACGATTTGGTGGTCTACTATCCACCCAGATGTTGCATTTAGTTGACTTGCGGGCGCCGAACCCAACTGATTAACAGCATTCCGCATGAAGTTTTCATTGTGGTATCAAGGTTAAGTTTCTCAAAATGCCGGTATTACACCCGATAGGGTATTGCGATTGAGGTATTTCAAAAATATACACCCGAAAGGGTATAAAATGAACCTGGCAAACTTTGTAAAAGACAAACGGACATCGGTGAAGCTCACCCAGCCCGAACTGGCTGAAAAGGCCGGTGCAGGCCTGCGTTTCATCCGTGAACTGGAACAAGGGAAGGAAACCTTGCGGTTGGATAAAGTGAACCAGGTGCTGCAACTCTTCGGATATGAAGTTGGTGCCGTACCCAGCTGTCCTGCTGTAAAGATTGCATAGGAGCAGTAAGTGTAGAGGAAGTAAAAGAGGTGGATACACCATGATCAACTGCTTATTTTGTTATCAACCTCTGGCGGAATACGAGCAAGACTTTCATGCTTCCTGCTCAAAGAAAATATTTGGGCAGCCAACACCTCCGGCATTGCCATATTCAGAGGAAGACCTGGAGCCATTGGCCATGGAAGATATGTGTCAGCTTACCGAACGGCTCACGGAAGACAAATACCATGGCAGCTATGAGCAGATTGGTAAAGCCATTCAGAAGTATTCAATAAATCCGGGATTGGATGTGGTAAATTTTCTTGAGCTGGTACTCTTTTCCTTCCTTACGGGAAATGCCGATATGCATTTGAAGAATTTCTCATTACTGGAGCAGCCAGGCTTGGGCATGACCTTATCACCGGCTTATGATTTGGTGAATACACTAAAGGTTGAAGAAAAACAGCAGGAAAACATCTTCAACAAGATGGCGAAAGCATTGCCTGAATGGCAGGAACTTATAGACCGCAGTTTTATGAGCGAAGCATATAAAGAA
>CAILAQ010000305.1 GCA_903832165.1 uncultured Bacteroidota bacterium
AGTCGGACTGGTCAGGGTAATCCTTTTGGTGGAAGATTCTCCACGCTATTATTCCAGATATTTACCGATGCTTTATACGCTGGTTTTTGAGCAAACTCAGGAGCTGATTGCTGAAGCCAATACCAATGAGCTTGACAAAGTTTCACGTATGCGGGCCCGCACAAAGATTGTGCTGGCTACCAATTATGAGGAGGCAATCAATATTTATAATAAATATCAGGATTATCTGGCTTGTGTTATTTCCGACATGAAATTCAGGCGTGGAGGGGTAGTTCATGACACTGCCGGAATCAGCTTTCTCCGTTATGTTCATTCGCACAGAAGCGATCTTCCAATGATATTGCAATCTTCGGATCCTGATTGCGCCTCAGCTGCCCTGGAATTGCGTGCAACCTTTATGAATAAAAACTCTGAAACCCTTCTGCAGGATTTAAAAACCTTTATCACTTATTCATTGGGTTTCGGCCATTTCGTATACCGTGACAATCAAGGGAGAAAAATAGCAGTTGCGCGTTCCATGAAGGATTTTGAAAACCATCTGCGCACCATACCGGAGGAGTCAATCCTGTATCATGCGCTGAAAAATCATTTTTCTTTATGGCTGATGGCGAGGGGTGAGATTCAGCTGGCAAAAATCATTAACCCTATAAAAGCCGATGATTTCGGCAGTCCGAAAGAATTGCGTGAATATATCATTGATGTCATTCAAAACTACCGGATTGATAAAGACAAAGGTAAGGTGGTCAACTTCGATGAGACTGCTGTGCTTGACTGGCGCAATATTGTTAGTCTGGGTACCGGATCACTGGGTGGTAAAGGCCGTGGTCTGGCATTCATTAATACTCTTGTAAATAATCTCGATTTCACCCAGATCATTCCGGATATCAACATACGGACACCGCGAACTGCGATCATCGGCACAGACGAATTTGAGATTTTCATGCTGAGGAATAATCTTACCAATCAGGTTCTGGAGGAGCAGGACTACATGACTGTCAGGAAGTTGTTTCAGGCAGGAGATTTATCGTTCAACCTTAAGAAGAAACTCAAGACTTTTCTCCGGTTATTAAATATGCCTTTAGCGATTCGTTCTTCCAGTATTTTTGAAGATTCGCTGCTGCATCCATTTGCCGGTGTATTTGAGACCTATGTACTCCCGAACTCAGATCCAGATTATAATGTGCGGTATAACCAACTTCAGGAAGCCATCAAAATGGTTTACTCCTCGATTTTTTCACCCGAGGCAAGAATGTATTTCCAAGCGGTTAATTATCGTGTAGAGGAAGAAAAAATGGCCGTAGTTATTCAGGAACTTGTTGGTAATGAATATGATAAATATTACTATCCTCATATAAGCGGGACTGCTCAGTCCTATAATTATTATCCTGTGGCCCATATGGAACCAGATGATGGGTGTGCTATAATTGCGGTAGGATTGGGGCGTTATGTGGTGGAAGGAGAAAAAGCCTGGAGGTTTTCCCCGAAGTACCCCACTTTACAGATATCATCTCTTAAGGATCAGATGAAAACCTCACAGGTTTATTTTTATGCGGCGAATCTGAATAAAAGAGAATTGAACCTTTTAGACGGCGAAGAGGCTGGCCTTGCGCAATTAGATATCACCGAGGCTGAAAAGCATGGAACGTTAAAACATCTTGCATCGGTTTACAATGCGAATAACGACCGGCTTGATTCGGGTTTGCAGGGAAGTGGGCCACGGGTTCTGAACTTTGCCAATATCCTGCAGTTCGGATATACCCCGCTTGCCAAAACAGTGGAGGTTATCCTCGACGTTGTGCATGAAGCTTTGGGTACGGCTGTTGAAATTGAGTATGCAGTAGATTTAACACCTGACAGTAAGCATCATGCGTCGTTTTATCTCTTGCAGATTAAACCCATGGTTGGGGCTGACGAGGACTTTACAGTGGACATCGATCAGGTTGTCCAGGAGAATTCAATTTTGTATTCTGAAAAAAGTCTTGGAAACGGGAGATTGAGAGGTATTCGTGATGTTATTTTTCTGGACCCCGAGAGATTTAGCAAGATGAAAACTGAAGAAATGGCTTCAGAAATTGAACGCATCAACGAAAAGATGAGGAATCTGAAATTGGAATATGTACTGATAGGCCCCGGAAGATGGGGGTCGAGGGATAAGTTCATTGGGATTCCGGTCAAATGGTCACAAATCTCAAATGCAAGAATAATCGTTGAGACCGACTTGTCGGATTTTCCGCTGGATGCCTCGCTGGGTTCACACTTTTTCCATAATGTTACCTCGATGAATGTCGGATATTTTTCAATCCATGCCGGAGGTAAAAACTTTATATCTTATGATCTTTTGCGGGCTCAACATATTGCTGAAGATGGGACCTATTTTAAGCATGTCGTATTTGAAAATGATTTAGATATTGTCATGGATGGAAAGAAAAGAAAATCGCTTATCCGTCTGGGGAACGAGAGAAATTGTGAAGAATAGTATTTTATGGAAGATATTACCCAAATAAACAGACCATCCACTGATTTCGGTGAAGCAGAATTTAAATTTCTGATGCAGAGGCGGATCAATAAAGTATTGATTGTCTGCAGCAATTACGATTTCTTTATGCTTGAAGAGGATGGCCGGATAGATGAGCAGATTTTTAATGAATATGTTTCTCTTAACCTCCGTTATCCGCCAATTTTCATACAGGCCAATACCGCGCGCAAGGCTTTTGACCACCTTGAACGTGAGCATATAGATCTGGTAATATCCATGTTGAGTGTTGGTGAAATGGATCCGTTTGAGTTGTCGAAAAAAATCAAGACTGAATATCCTCATATTCCGATTGTTGTATTAACGCATTTTAGCAGGGAGGTTACCATCAAGCTTGAGAAGGAAGATCTCAGTGCCATTGACTATGTTTTTTCGTGGCTGGGAAATGCGGATCTTCTGCTGGCTATCATCAAGTTGATTGAAGACCGCATGAACCTTGTATATGATGTTAACGAGGTGGGGGTTCAAACCATTCTTCTGGTGGAAGATTCGGTGAGGTATTATTCTTCCTTTCTGCCTGCGATATATAAAATTGTTTTCAAGCAATCAAAATCATTCATGCTTGAAGGGTTGAACGAGCATCGTAAAATGCTTAGAATGAGAGGCAGGCCAAAGATCCTGCTGGCTACAAATTACGAATCTGCTATTGAGCTTTTTAATCTGTACCACGACAGCACACTGGGCATTATTTCGGATATTTCATACAAAAGGCAAGGGAAGAAGGATCAACAGGCCGGACTGAAATTTTGCAAGACGGTGAGGGAAGCAGACCCACATGTTCCTTTTCTATTGCAGTCGTCGGAGTTGAGCAATCAAGCTGCTGCCACCGATTTGAATGCCAGTTTTTTACATAAATATTCCAAGACGCTGGAAATTGAACTGAGGAATTTCATGCTCAGGTACATGAATTTCGGAGATTTCATCTTCCGTGATCCCAGTACAAGAGAAGAAATAGCCAGGGCGTCCAACCTGAAAGAGATGCAGGATATTATTCTGAAGATACCGGTCCATTCACTAAAATATCATTTTAACAATAATGATTTTTCCAAGTGGCTTAACGCCAGGGCATTTTTTCAGATAGGCAGTCATCTAAAGCATAAATCACTGGAGGATTTCGGAACTGTTGAAGCCGGGCGACAGTATATTTTTGATGTTATTGCGAGTTACCGGCTATCAAAAGCGAGAGGCGTAATTTCCACATTTGACAGGACAAGATTTGATGATTATATGCTCTTCTCGAGAATCGGCGAGGGATCTTTAGGCGGCAAAGCTCGTGGATTGGCTTTTATTGATTCCTTTATTAAAAACCATGATCTGGCTAATAAGTGGGAAGGTATTCTGGTGACAATTCCGCGAACCGTGGTAATTTCCACTGAGGTATTTGAAGAGTTTATGGATCTTAATAATCTTTGGAAAATTGCCACCTCCAGGTTAACAGATGAGCAAATACTTCAGAGTTTTGTGAGTGCAACCCTGCCAGTCAGGATCTACAAAGATCTGGATGCTTTTGCCCGTGTGGTGAAGAATCCGATTGCAGTTCGGTCGTCGAGTATGTTGGAGGACAGCCATTATCAGCCATTTGCTGGCATATATTCAACTTTTATGCTGCCTAAGGTTGATGAAGATAAGCAGAAAATGGTTTATATGATTGCTGATGCTATCAAATCGGTATATGCGTCGGTTTATTTTAAGAGTTCCAAGACCTACCTGGCAGCCACACAGAATATTATTGATGCAGAGAGGATGGCGATAATTTTGCAGGAGGTTTGTGGAAATAAGTACGGAAACCGATTTTACCCAACAGTATCAGGTGTTGCACGATCGATCAATTTCTATCCGGTAGGATTGGAGAAGCCGGAAGATGGCATTGCTAACATTGCTTTCGGCCTTGGAAAACTGATTGTTGAAGGGGGTGCGGGATTACGTTTTTCGCCGAAATATCCGACAAAGGTTCTCCAGTTATCGTCGGCAGACAGTGCCCTCAAAGAAACTCAGCGTGAATTTTATGCGCTGGATCTTGATGCCGAGCATTTCCATGCATCCACAGATGATGGCGTTAATATATCGAAACTGAAAATCCGCGATGCCGAATCGGATTCCTCCCTGCCATTTGTGGCTTCCACTTTCGACATGGAAAACCATATAATACGCGATCATTTTGCTCATAAAGGAAGGAAGGTTGTCACCTTTAATAATATATTGAAGCATAACTCTTTCCCGCTTGCGGACATCCTGAAGACTCTGATGAAGATTGGGGAAACCGAAATGAATAATCCCATTGAGATGGAGTTTGCCGTCAATCTGGATGTGCCTCCGGGTTCCCCGAAGATTTTTAATTTTCTACAGATAAGGCCTGTCGTTGAAAATACCGATGAACTCAGTTTTCGTTTAGAGGAGGTGATAGTCGGGGATACGATAATCTATTCTGTATCGGCGCTGGGTAATGGTCTGATCAGGAATATCCGCGACATTGTTTACGTCAAACCTGAGTGTTTCAGGGCAGCAGACAGCTATACCATAGCATGCCGGATAGAGGCATTGAACGACCAGTTTATTAAAAAGGGAGGGAATTATGTTTTAGTGGGACCAGGCAGGTGGGGTTCGAGTGATCCCTGGCTGGGGATTCCGGTTAAATGGCCTCAGATATCAGCTGCCCGGGTAATCGTTGAATCCGGTCTGCCGGACTACCGTATAGATCCGAGTCAGGGTACTCATTTCTTTCAGAATCTGACATCGTTTCGCGTGGGGTACCTTACCATAAATCCCTATTTGCGTGATGGTCATTATGATCTGGATTTTCTATCGGAACAGGAATGTGTTTACGAGGATGAATATATAAGGCACGTGCAATTTGATGATCCTTTACACATCAAGATTGACGGGGCACAGAATCGGGGAGTCATATACAAGCCCGGATCCGGTGGGAAGGTAAACGCTCCTGAAAATATTCCTGAATAATCAGGAAATATCTCCTGAACATTGAATAATATCATATGAATTCCTGATAAAAACTACGTGATTAAATGATTGTTAAGAATAACTTTGCCATCAGAAATATAACGACTTAAATTCTATTTTATGAACGTTGAAAAAATATTGATTGATCTGGAAAAAAAGCACCCTGGTGAGGTGGAGTATCTACAGGCTGTGCGTGAAGTTCTGGAATCCATTGAGGAGGTTTATAACCAGAATCCGCAGTTTGAAACTGCAAGCATCATAGAGCGCCTGGTTGAGCCCGATCGCATCCTTACTTTTAAGGTGCCCTGGGTAGATGACCACTCCAAGGTTCAGGTTAATCTTGGATACCGTATCCAGTTTAATAACGCAATCGGGCCATACAAGGGCGGTTTGCGTTTTCACCCAAGTGTTAATCTGAGTATTCTGAAATTTCTGGGATTTGAGCAGATTTTCAAGAATGCACTTACCACATTACC
>CAILAQ010000306.1 GCA_903832165.1 uncultured Bacteroidota bacterium
GGGAGGTGAACGTCAGCGGCTGGCTATTGCAAGAGCTTTATTGCGTGAGCCCTCGCTTTTGCTCCTCGATGAAATTACGAACTCCCTCGATGCGAAAAATGAACTGAATATTCTCAATATCCTACTGGATTTGAAGAAGGAAGTGACTATCATTTTTATTACCCACAAGAAGGAGTTGATTCAGTATTTTGACCGGATAATTGATGTTGAAAAATTGTAGTGCATCAGCTGTTATTTTTCTGCATTAAAGTGTACACATTGGTTAACCGGTTTACGCAGATTTATTATCAATTCATTAGATTTACGGATAATAAACCTACACCAATGAAAAAGCCGGAAAAAATTTTTACACGAAGAGATTTTGTTCAGAAATCCGTGACGGGCCTGGTCGGGTTAGCCGCCATGCCAACGATCCTTACCTCCTGCTCCAACTGGAAGGGCGCCAACGACCGTATCGCCGTTGCCCACATTGGCGTGGGTTCCAGAGGTACAGACGAACTTGTGAGCTACTTTTTGCAGGTGAAGGATGCCATGAATATTGCCGTGGCCGATACCTTTAAGGGCCGCCGCGAAAATGCTGCGAAAATCATTGATAAGTATTATAAGGACAATAACATTGCCACCCCTGAATGCAAGCAATACCTGAATTTTCAGGAAATTCTGGACCGCAGGGATATTGACGCGGTTCATATCACCACCCCGGATCACTGGCACGTGCCCGCAGCTATCATGGCAGCCCGCGCAGGTAAGCATATCATGCTGGCTAAGCCGCTCGGACTCAGCTATCCTGATTTTATGACGCTCAAGAAAGAGGTGGCCCGCAAGGATGTTCATTTTCATTACGGCACCCAGCAAAGAACTTCCCCGCATATGCAGCTGGCCCATGATATGATTGCTGATGGACTGCTCGGCGACGTAACCAGTGCCTACGTATGGGCTCCCGGTGGCGGCGGCGGAGTAAATCCGGTATGCAATGAAGTGCCTGTGCCGGACGGTTTTGATTTTGAACGCTGGTCAGGACCTGCCCCTTTGCGGCCTTATTGCCCGCAACGAGTAACCAACGTGGGCTCCTGGTATACCAATGATTACAGTATAGGCTTCCTCGGCGGATGGGGAGCGCACCCGCTGGATATCCTGGTTTGGTGTGTTAAGGAGAAAATCAACGGCGATTATTCATGCGAAGGAACCGGTCAGTTCTGGACTGGCGGCCTCTACAATAATATCATGTCGTGGAACCTGGATCTTAAATATAAAAATGGTTTTGAAGTGCGCTTTGTGAGTGATGATGTTGCTGCCGCTGAAGCTGCAAAAGTCGGCGAGAAAAGATCGGGCGATGGTACTATGTTCATTGGATCCAAAGGCTGGATATCGGTAAGCCGGAGCTCCGCAAGTTCCAATATTCCTGAGATCCACGCCAAACTGAACGGTTTTGCCAAAGACGGGCCTTACATTCAGGGTGAAACCAACCTGATGGGCCAGGCTTTTATCGATGTGGTGAAAGGCAAAATAAAGGAACTCTGCCCGCTCGATGAAGCAATTATGTCAGATACAATCAGTCATATGGGCGATATTGCCATTCGCACCGGCCGCAAAATCAACTGGGATCCAATCAGAGGTGAAGTTGTCGGCGATTCTGATGCCAACAGTGTGTTCGTCAGAGAGCTGAGACCTCCTTATACTGTTTAGTCCATCGATCCCGGAAATATGGTCAATCGGCGAAAATTTATAAAACGCAGTCTTCAGGCCGGGTTAACAGGATATCTTGGCTTTCAGGCACTGGACGGACTGGCTCTGGATGGCCTGGCTCTGGATGGCCTGGCTATGGAAAATGAGCCGGCTGGCGGAAACCCTGTAATTCCCGCTGTCGATCAGCCTGACGTAATTTTTTTCATGGCCGATCAGCAGCGCTGGGATGCCCTGGGAATGCTGAATCCGCATATTCATACCCCGTCGCTCGACCGGCTGGCCAGAAATGGCGTCATTTACCGGCAGGCAACCTGCCAGTCGCCTTCCTGCGTCCCGAGCCGCAACTCCATGATGTTCGGTTTGTATCCATCGCAACTCAGGGTTTTCGGTAATGGATCGCAGGCTCTCGACGACTCTAAACTTCCGTGCGATACATTGCCTGCAAGGTTTCAGAAGGCAGGATACCAGACCGCCGGATTCGGAAAAACACACTGGGGCCGGAGTTTCGAGCCCAGATCAACGCGTGGTTTTGAGGTCAGGGTGGTGGGCGCTAAGGAGGTTGGGCTGGAAAAGGGCGCAAGGTATCAGGATGACGAAAATCCAGCGGGACTGGCTGCCTATCGGAAAGAAACAGATGCATTCGGACCGGGCGAGGAGGGTGTTCCCGGATTTGTCGGATGCACCTCGCAGGTGGCGGAGCGAGATCATCGGGATGGCTATGTGGCCGAAAAATGTCTTGAATTTCTGGATGCAGGAGTCGACCCCAACCGACCGCTTTTTATGTACCTCTCGTTTCTGAAACCGCATGCCGGATTAAATGTGCCCAAACGATTTGAGGATCTGTATGATATCAATACAATACCTGATACCGAACAGCCTCCTTGGAAAGAAGAGCCGGATACGCACCTGGCATACAGCGATAAGGGAAGTGATTCATTAGGTGCCCGCTATCAGACCTGGCACGAGGCATGGACCGCTATGACGCCGATGGAAAGGCGCAGGACAACGCTCCGTTATTATGCCAATTGCTCCTGGCTCGATCATTATTTCGGACTGGCAATGGGTAAACTGGAAAAATTGGGCAGAACACGAAAAACTCTGTTCGTTTTTACCTCGGATCATGGGGAAATGCTGGGCGAGCGGAATTTCAGGTTTACCAAGTACTGCCTTTACGATAGCAGTGTTCGGGTGCCTATGATTCTGGCCGGGTCGGCTGTGCCTGTAAAGTTGCATGGGACCATCGATGAGCGTCCGGCTGAGCTGGTTGATCTCTATCCCACACTGATGGCGGCTTCTGGAAATACAATGGAGATTAAATCGCCAGGACTGGATCTGTTAAGCGATCAGAAGCACATTGGATCTTTTTCCGAATACCATGATTCAGGCGCACCGGCCTATATGTGGCGCACACCGAAATATAAGCTGATCCTGTTCATGGATAAGCCTCTGGAAGAAGCGCAACTAACACCGGATTCCGCTAAGGGTGAATTGTATGACCTGGAAGCGGATCCGCATGAATGGAAGAATTTATATCATGATCCGGGTTCGGCGGCGGTCCGGGAACAAATGAAAACCGCATTGCTCATGCATCTCGCATGCACCTGGAGCTCGTGGACAAATGTTAAAACTTCAAAATGAGACCAATGAAGAGATTTCGGGTTCTTCTGCTGATGGCATCAGTCTTTGTATCAGGCTTGATGGCCCAGAATAATAGTGCAAAAATTCTTTTTACCAATGTAGATCAATCTGTCGAAATCCGGGTTGCAGACCTGGTCTCCAGAATGACCCTCGAAGAGAAGGTTTCCCAGATGCAGCACACCGCTTCGGCTATTGAGCGCCTGGGAATACCGGCATACAACTGGTGGAACGAAGCCCTCCACGGCGTTGCCCGCAATGGTATCGCTACTGTTTTTCCGCAGGCAATCGGCATGGCCGCCACCTGGAATTATGAACTGATCAATCAGGAGGCAAAAATCATTTCCACCGAAGCACGCGCCAAATACTACGAAGCGATCGGAAAAAATGAGCATAAAATATATCAGGGCCTGACCTTCTGGTCGCCAAACATCAATATTTTCAGAGATCCAAGGTGGGGAAGGGGCCAGGAAACTTACGGCGAAGATCCTTACCTGACCGCTCAGATCGGGACAGCCTTCGTGAAAGGAATGCAGGGTGATAATGATAAATACTTCAAGGTAATCGCTACAGCCAAGCAC
>CAILAQ010000307.1 GCA_903832165.1 uncultured Bacteroidota bacterium
AGCATATATTTTGCAATACAACCAATTCTCTTTCTGTTAGTCCAAGATTTCCGATCGGATTTTGAGCATTAGAGCGTCCAAAAGTTGTGATTATTTTCCTAAGGACTTCGTTGGAAAAATAGGTCTCACCAGCCATGACAAAACTAATCGCTTTCTCAAGCTCACTGATTCCGCTTGATTTCATGACAAATCCTTGAACACCAAGATTGACCATCTTGTAATAATAATACTCATCACCAAACATCGTGAAAGCGATTATCTTTAAATCAGGCAAGATTTGAAGAGCTATCTGAGTGGCTTCCAGCCCATTCATCCCAGGCATATCGATATCCATCAAAACCAGATCGGGTTTCAGACTGGCCAGCAGGTCAATGAATTCTTTCCCGTTGGAAGCTTCACCTATCACAGAGGCAATATTCTCACTTGTCAGCAAGGATTTTAATCCCTGCCTGAAAATCAAATGGTCATCAACAATTATAATATTTGGTTTTTCCATCGGCTCATAAAACTACTAAAGTTTTATGACAATCTGATAATTAACACCCTGTCCGGGCTCACTCGACAAAATGATTTTTCCGCCAATGTTATTAATGCGGTTTTGAAGATTATATAAACCTAATCCCTTTTGAGCAGAAAGGACACCCGGAATGTCAAAACCTTTTCCATCGTCCTGGTATGTCAACTGAAGTTCCGATCCGTTATCCTGAAGAAAAATATAAATATTGCTCGCATCGGCATATTTCAATGTATTATTAATGCATTCAATCAGGGCCCGATACATAGCTGATTCAATCTCTATGTCAAAACGGCGGCTGATATTGCTATGGAATATAATTTTAAAGGCTTTGGATTCTTCCAGCTTATTTATAAAACGCTGAATTGCTGCCGTTAATCCATACTTTGTCAGCAGGTGCGGGCTAAGCTTATTTGCTATCTCTTTTACTGCAATCAGAGCCTCCTCGAGAATATCTTCGGCCTTTTGAATGATTTCTTCCCTTGATTTTTCGGTTTTTGGCCTTTGCGACCATTGCAGGTAAAGCTTGATTGTAGAAAGTAAAGGCCCTAATCCATCGTGCAGTTCATTTGAAAAATAGGCCCGTTCCCTGTTCTCTGTCTGAATGATCGCTTTAATAATATTTTTTTGATTTTGCTTATTCTCGGTAATATCATGAACAACACCATAAGTGACATTTTCATCGATCATATAGTTCAGCAGAATTTCAACAAAAATGACAGAACCATCCTTTTTTAAGCATTCCAGCTCCAGATACCGTATTTCATTATTGGGTGCATTGAAACCGAGGTAATTTTCTACTTCCTCCTTGTATTCAGGCAATACCAGTTCAATAAGTTTATTCCCTTCCAGCTCATTGCAGGTATATCCAAAAATCCGGCTCATCGCTTTGTTCACATATTCAAAACTCCCATTCCGGAAAATAAAAATCCCGTCCGAGATATTTTCCGACAGGAGCTTATATTTTTGCTCACTCAATGCCAATTCAGCCGTTCTCTTTTCTATGCGGTTTTCCAATTCCTGGTTGAGTTGATTAAGGGCTTCTTCTGCCTTAAGTCGCATTAGCGTAGCTCCGATTTTCGATGCAATTCCTTCCAGGAGTTCAATAATGTCAAGGGTTAACCTTCCAGGCTTCTTGTCGTTCAGCTGAATCAAACCGATATTCCTTTCCTGGTTCCGTATCGGTATCAGGGCAACGCTTGCGTATCCCAGTTCTACGCATTTGTTTCGCGGATGGTGCCGCTGATCTTTTACAGGAGGAATATCATAAAAATCCGGGTAGCGGTTTGTCCAGAAACTACCTGATTTGGTGAAGTTAGGATTGGCCGGATCAAAACTTCCATCGAGAACTACACCGCAAGCGCATTCCAGTGGCAGATTGCCATTTTTGTTCTTCTTTATGCCGCAATCCATAGAACAATTAATCAGAGTGTTTTCTGCCTGCAAGAATTGCTCGGGAAATCCGACCTGAGAAAGGAATGGAAAGTCATTGCCATTTTGCAGGCGTATGCCAACACTGTCAAAACCGACCTGGTCCTTTAATTTAGACACAATGAGTCTTACAGTCTCCTCCCGGTCAACCGCTTCGTTAAGTAGCTGCAGTACTTCCCTGCTAAATTCCCTGAACGATTCAGATTGCTTGCGGTTTGTGATGTTGCTGATGATTGCCGTAAAGAAATTTCCGGAAGCCGTTTTCCATTCCGATAGGGATAATTCGACAGGAAATTCAGTTCCATTCTTATGTAATCCGTCAAACTCAACCCTCTTTCCAATGATTTGGGGTTCCCCTCCATTTTGAATCCTCTCAAGGCCATGTTTATGCTTCTCAACATAATTCCGGGGCACTATCGTGACCAGGTCCTTACCGGTGATCTCGGCCTCCGGATAGCCGAACATATTTTCTGCTCCTCTGTTCCATCCCAATATTTTCCCGGAGCGATCTATGGTAATAATGGCATCATATGCAGATTGTGTCAGTGCACGAAGCCTCTCTTCGCTTTCCTGAAGGGCCTCCTGAACTTGCTTACGCTTTGAAATATCAATAAACGTGCAAACCACACTTTCCACGGTTCCATCACTTTTTAAACGGGGCTCTGCAAATACCAGCAGCCATACACGGTCACCCCTGGAAGGTCGGTACACTCCCATCACCACGTCACGAACCGGCTCTCGGGTAATAATGGCCTGGGGAACCGGATGTTCATTCCCGGGAAAAGGGGTACCATCCTCATGTATAACATTCCAGTCAGGATCAAAGGATGTTTTGCCCAGCAACTGATCCTCGGTGAGCCCCAGCAATTCAAGCGCAATGGGATTACTCAGCAATATCTCGGCGTTCGGACCCTGCAAAAGGACCCCTGCGTGCATGTCCTGCACCAGGCTCCTGAACCTCTGGTCGCTTTCCAGAATATCAGAGTTAGCGTTTGTCGAGACAGATTCTTTTTTCAAAAAATCCTACAAATTGAATTATTTACGGAGAACAGCACTCTCCATGATAAGTTCATAAACATATCCAGCCCCAAAATCCTTATTTAATACGATTGTTCCTTCAAATTCCAGAACATCGCCAATATTCGCCTTTTCAAGCGTGGTAACAGTCAGATCGAAATTTTCGCCATCCTTGGTTCCGTCCTGAAGATGCACCCAGTTGCGGTCCATAACCTCCGGATTAACTTTTACTACTTTTCCTTTTACCTTGATTTTCTTGCCTGAATAAGCAGACCGGTTCTTATATAATTCGCCGATCGATATTCCACCGGCATTCTGCGGTATAATTACATCGGTTCCCTGTTCAACCTTCGGCTTGCCCATGGTTGTTGGGGGAGCTTGCGCCTGCCCGGATGCTGCCTGACTTTCGCTTACGAAAAAGATAACCGGAAAAGTACGGTTGAGCTCCTTGCTGGTGAAATTGTCCATCTGCAAAGCCTCACCATAGGAATACTTGCTTCCAACG
>CAILAQ010000308.1 GCA_903832165.1 uncultured Bacteroidota bacterium
AGGCTAAAACAGCTGTATATCTTTACGTTATGTTTTACTAAAATGCAAGAACTTTACATAATAAATGACTTTACATAATGCCTGTTATGTAAAGACTTACATAACACGGAATTTCTTATAACTTCGCGTATGGCAATGACAGGGTATTCCCATCTATCGTTGCGGTAAACTCCGGTATAATCTTCTGACCCTTCCGATATATGTCGCAGCACAAACTGATAGGCTTGCTCCGGCTGGAGGCATATATTCCCATCAATGGTTTTCTGATCAATAAAATTGCCAGGCACAGATCCCTTAAATCGCGCGCATTCAATCTTGGCATAGGGGAAAAGCTGTTGCTTTAACTGATCATCGGATAGGAGAATCAATGCGTTGGTCGGCAGATTTCTTCCTTGTTCAGATTGAGACAACTCGAATTTCTTGAGAACCTCTGCGGTTAGTCTCTCCCCTGATTTTGTCAGAAAATGCTCTTCGAAGGATTTTAAATTCAGCTGTTCTGATGATTTCAGATAATACAACTCCTTATCGAAAGAAACTTGCCTTTTCTGTCGCTCCAGCTCTGCAATAATCTCTGGTGATGCCAACCGGCATGACGAACCAACACGGATGTATGTTCCTTGTTCTACGGAATTGTTTTTTAAGTGGTAAGGAAGGTTGCTGCCCTTGTAGATAATTATTCTGAGAATATGCTTGTTATCAATGGTCAGGAAGGAAATTTCCGGAAGGATTACCGGCTCACAGGAATCATGTACGATATTGCTTATCTTCTCCTCGAGTGCCAGAAGTCGGTTCTCCGGAATCCCGATTATCTCTCTGGGGTTATCTGCAATCCCAATGAATAGTTCGCCTCCTGCATCATTGGCAAAACTGATGATCGTCTTTGCCAAATCAGAAGATGAAGGAAGGATTTTTTTAAATTCAATCCTGCGACCTTCGGGTTGTTTTACTATTTCAGAAAGATTAACCATTTATATTCGTGAACTTTAAAGCGGGCCCGAAGGTACTAAATATATCAATAGCTGTTCGAAGGCATTATCTCCCACGCTTTTATCGAAATAACCTTAATATCACCACCTTCTGAAAATATTCTGATGCCGGTTCCACCCAAAGTCGGATAAACAGCCCGGGCGATTGCCTGCCGGTCATTGGCATAGACTTCAACCAATGAGCGGTCGACAAAAACCCTCAGTACCAGAGGCTCCCCCGGCTTTAATTCAAAGGGTGCACTTTCAATGTTCCGGCGCCCTATGGTCAGACTCGATTTAGTGGCGTCGCATTTCAATTGTTTTTCTGTTCTATCGTAAAAGAGGGCAGTCTGCTCACGGCCATCCGGAGAGTAAGAGACCTTAACTCCGGCTCTCGTGGCTGTTCCCGGATCAATGGTGATTTCAAGTTCCATCAGCTCACTACCCATCTCATCCAGATTAAGTTCAGCGCCGGCTTTAACTACCAGGCCGATTTTTGTCTTTTCATTCAACCGCAGCATGGCCAGTTCTTTAACAGGAGCCATGCAAAGGTTTCCCTCCTTACCCAGCCAAAGCGATCTTGGCAATCCATAAGTGCCGGTCCAGCCGGTCCGGGCCTTCAGACTGTCTGGCCGGTCGTCGAAAATCCAGGCCCACATCACTTGCCTGCCTTTATCATCCACTAATGCCTCAGGGGCAAAATATCCGTTATCCACCCAGGTCATCCTGCCATGCTTTTCAGGATAAAAATGGTCATTCTCATAGGTGCCTGTATAGTACTGACAGCCCTTGTTATGACTGATAAAAAGCATTAAATGTTTACCGCTGAATGATCCTCCGTCTGGGCCGACAGCAAGCGGCAGAAAACTCGGGCACATATCGTCCTCACTCTGGGCAGTCCAGTCGCGACTCGATTCATAAAACGGATGCAGATATTCCCACTTCTTCAGATCCTCCGATACAAAAAGATAGGTGCGATCGCCCTGCATCTCTTTCGGGGAATCCGGCTTCCGGCCATATTTATTCAGCACCAGTAAATTGCCGGTCAGCATATAATATTTACCATTATTCATCCAGATATTCGACGGATCCGCCGACCCAAAGATTTGTCTTACGGTCTTTTCGTCTAACGTCTTCTTGTCTCCTTTCTTCCCGTCTCCTGTCTTCCCGTCTTCTGTCTTCTCCGTTATCCCCCCATTCGGTAGATCTGATCACCGGATTCTCAGCAAGTTTGGCCCAGGAATCAAAGTTCTTGTCCATACTCTCTGCGATTCCAATCCCCCTAGCGCCCCATAATTCCCAATAGCTCAGATAAGCTTTTCCTTCGGGAGTGACATAAGCACCACCGCTGAAAACTCCCTCATCGCCATTTCCAGGAATCAGTGCATCGGGATGGTTTCTCCAGTGGACCAGGTCGTTACTGGAGATATGACCCCAGCAGAATCCGCTGCCCTCCCGGCTATACAGGTACATCAGGTGATACCTGCCTTTATAAAAGAATGCTCCGTTGGGATCACCGGGCATGCCGTTGTCTTCCGGCACACAAAAGTGATAGGCAGGCCGGTATGGGTCGGCCAGTAATTTTTCCCTGAATTCCCTGGTGGTTTGTATCACACTTTTCGGGATTGGTTCTTCGTCTGAAAGAATTCTCGCTGCAGAAACTTTTTTGGCGGGGCCGCCAACTGAGGCAATCACGGTGGCTTGCTTTCCGCTCAGTATCAGACAGCCGTTTTCAGTCTTTACATCTCCCGAAATCCGGATTTCTGAAAAGTGACCGGTCTGGTCTGATAAACTGCCATCAGTGAACGTCCACCATGCCCATGGCTCGGGACCTGTAAGGACATCAGGTTTCAGTTGCAAAATCTCCTTCGGGCTCAGGGCAAGATCATAAATCCGGGCATCAGTGATTTTGCCCTGAAAATATCCTTCCCCCTGCATGTCGATATGCCTCTTGCCGAAAACAATGCTGCTTTTCCGGTTGAATGGCTGCTTGTTTTTTACCGTGAAAGAAGCGCAGCTTTTACCATCAATATATAGGGTGACGTTCATACCCTCGTAAACGATGGCGACCTGTTTCCAGACTGAAGGCTCCTGCGGTTGAACAACACAGGAATTGTCAACGGTGCCCGACCTTGAGAAGCCGTCGCTCCCCGCCATCCAGCTTTGCTTTTTTCGCTCACCGATAACTATACCATCAAAATGCCCGTACCCGTCATCGATGGTCAGGGCGCTGCCTCCCTGTTGATTTATATCCTGAACGAATACCCACACAACAAGTGTTTTATCGGTAACCGTCTTGCCTGGATCCGATTGGTTAAATGCTGCAATCGTGGTAAAACAGACGAGAAGAAGGGAAAACAGGGCTTTGCTGATTTTCATCTTTTTTAGTTTGAAAAGGTGCTATTTATTGTCTTTAACCCTGGTAAAATCAAGGTCCTGAAAGTCGAAGCTGAAATCGGTATTGGGCGATATGGGTTTCATCTTTATCCCTGATGGCTGTCCGTCATAGCCGGTCTGGAACAGTACAAAAGCATCCGCATCCATGCTGCGATCATTCCATTTTGCGACGAAAGTCTGACCCTGATAAAAGATCAATTCTCCGGTTAATCCGGGGGATCGCTTGGCCCGAATCATCAGCTTGCCATCGCTTTTTTCAATAATAATATCTCCGAACCAGGGATCGCGGTAGGTTCCGGTGAATAAAGAAATGTCAGGTTTAGCGCTGGATGCCGTAGATTGTTTCTGAATATCTTCCCAAACTTTTTTTGTTACACTGGCCGCATCTGAATTGCTTTTAGTAACTCTCTCATCAAGTATTTTAACCCAATCCATGCCGGTAATGCCGAGGTAACTGTCCTTGATCTGATTCGCGACGGCGGTAAAGGCTGCCCCAACCTGCTGATTTGTTAATACAATGATTCCCAGGTTTAATTCGGGATACATTAGGATCTGCGTAACCATGCCTGCCAGGCCGCCGGTATGCGATACCTCCAGATATCCTTTTACGTCAGACAGTCTGAACCCAAGGCCATACGCAGCAAAGTGGGAGTTATAGGGTGGGGTGGTGCCCACTCCCATCAGCGTTTGAGGCGTCCATAACTCCTGCTGATTCCTTTTGCTGATGAGTTGTGTTTTCTTATCCGGACCATAAACACCTTTATTCATATGCATGATCACCCATTTGCTCAGGTCGGCAATATTGGAATAGATGCCGCCGCAAGCGTTCATCACCTCGCCTTTCGATCGCTCGATAACCTGAACCTTACCGCTGACTTCGCCATGCGCGGCAATGACATCGGAGGTATCCTTCAGCCGGATAAATGAGGTTGCAGTTTCCTTCATATCCAGTGGTTGCAGAATCCTGGTTTGAACAAATTCTTCCCATGGCATACCTGCGACTTTAGCAACCACTTCCCCTGCAACAATATACAGGTTATTGTCATAGTCGTATTTTGCCCTGAAAGGTGATACCTGCTTCAGGAAACGCAGGTTATGGATAATATCGTTTCGTGTAAAATCACTTCCATCGGGCCAGATCATCAGGTCACCGGCACCCAGACCCAAGCCGCTTCGGTGTGTGAGCAGATCCCTGATAGTAAAATCCTGGGTAACATAGGGATTATACAACCTGAACTCAGGGATATAATCAATCACCTTGTCGTCCCATTTTAATTTCCCTTCATCAGCCAGTATTCCGAGGGCTGTTGCCGTAAACGCTTTTGTGTTGGACGCTATGCCGAACAGCGTGTGCTCATCCATAGGTTTTCCTGAAGCCAGCGAGCGCACACCATACCCTTTGGCGAAGATCAGCTGGCCGTCCTTCACAATCCCAACGGCAATGCCCGGGACATCAAAAGTCTGAAGGGCATTTGCAACCAGCTTATCTATCTCAACAGGCGTTATCTGAGATATTACACTGAAAGGAAATGCCAGCCCAAGACACAAAACCAATATCAATCGGAAAATATTTTTCATAACGGTTAATTCTAGGTCCTATCAAAGATAAGAGAAGACGTTCCAATTCTATATCCTTTTTGCTAAATTTGGTACCAATCAAACATCGACAGAGTTGTCATCCCCGCGAAGGCGGGGACCCCG
>CAILAQ010000309.1 GCA_903832165.1 uncultured Bacteroidota bacterium
GGCATCCGGCATCAGCGGATCCATCATGGCCACCAGCAGTCACTACCGTTTACTGGCCATGTTTGTGGTTGCTTTCGGTTTGCTGGTATTAGCCACCAACCTGATTTTTATTCCGATCATGGGCATTGCCGGTGCAGCGCTTGCATCGGCCATTTCGGCACTTTTCTACGCCCTCATGCGTTTTATTTTTCTCTGGTGGCGATATCGCATGCAACCATATACCTGGAAACATGCATTGGCTGTAGTCATTGCCGTAGTGGCCTATCTTCCTGCGGTGCTGATTCCCGATTTGTATCAGGAAAACCATAAAATTCTTAGCCTGATTATCGATATCGGAGTTAGAAGCGCAGCCATTTCCATCGTTTTTGTGGGGGCAACGCTTCTCCTGAATGTTTCGCCCGATCTGAACCGGCGCTGGAAGGAGTTGATTGGAGGGCTAAGGCTTAAATAATTTATCTTTGTAAAAACCGGATCATCGTGACAGAAAAAATAATACTTATCGGAGGGGGAGGACACTGCAAATCGTGTATTGATGTGATCCAGGCGGAAGGAAGGTTTGAGATCGCGGGGATCGTGGAAAATCAAGGGTATCAGGTATCGGGTGTCGGGTATCAGGTGCTCGGATATGAGGTTATCGGTACGGATAATGATCTGCCGGAATTGATAAAGGAGTATAAAAATGTGCTGATTACGGTGGGTCAGATCCAGCATCCGGATATCAGGATAAAGCTTTTTAACCTGATCAAGGGACTGGGTGGCAAGTTTCCTGTAATCGTTTCACCAAATGCATATGTTTCCCGAAACGCGCTGATTGGTGAAGGCACCATAGTCATGCATCATGCCGTGGTCAATACAGAGGCAGTCATCGGCGTAAACTGCATACTGAATACAGGAGCGCTGGTCGAACATGAAGCCACTGTTGGTGACCACAGCCACATATCAACTTATGCCATACTGAACGGACAGTGCAAAGTGGGCAGCCGCACCTTTATCGGCAGCCGCACCGTACTTTCGAATAATACGGATGTCGCCGACGATACCCTGATTTCAGCAGGTTCGGTGGTGCTGCGCTCACTCGATCAGCCTGGCACCTATATTGGTAATCCGCTAAGAAAAATCCGATGAACACCCATGTAATCATCATTGCGGAAGCCGGTGTGAACCATAACGGCGATATCGGCACGGCAAAAAAAATGATAGAGATAGCTGCATCTGCCGGAGCTGATTTTATCAAGTTTCAGACTTTCAAAACCGAAAAGCTGGTAACGGCAACGGCCCCGAAGGCCTCTTATCAGGAGATACAAACCGGTGTGCAGGGAAGTCAGTTTGCTATGCTTAAAAAGCTCGAGCTCGATGAGCAGGCACATCTGGATTTAATGGCCCACGCAAAGCAACATGGCATCCGGATGATCTCTACCCCTTTTGATGAGGAGAGTGCCGAAATGCTGAACAAACTGAACGTTGAACTGTTCAAGATAGGATCCGGAGATCTGACTAATATTCTTTTACTAAGACAACTCGCCAGATTCCGAAAACCAATCATATTATCTACCGGCATGGCTGAAATGGAAGAGATCGGAAAATCAATCGATATTATAGAAAAGGCGGGTTTGCCGCGACAGATGATTACCGTATTACATGCAAATACTGATTATCCAACCCCTTACACCGATGTTAACCTGAGGGCAATGCAAACCATAGGCACTGAATTCGGGGTACAGGTGGGCTATTCCGATCATACCGATGGAATTGAGGTGCCGGTAGCAGCGGTTGCGCTGGGTGCCGGTGTGATTGAGAAGCATTTCACCCTCGACCGCAATATGGAAGGCCCCGATCATAAAGCCAGCCTGGAGCCCCGCGAACTGCATGCCATGGTACAATCCATCCGCCATATTGAGCTTGCACTCGGATCTTCAAAAAAGGAACCCAGTGCGGGGGAAAGGAAAAACATGGCAGCAGCAAGAAAAAGCATTGTCGCGGCTTGTCCGATAGGCAAAGGCGAGCCTTTTACGGCGAAAAACCTGACAGTCAAACGGCCTGGAACGGGTATCAGTCCTTTGCTGTGGGACAATATTATCGGTACCTTTGCCACCCGTGATTATCATACTGACGAACTCATCTGATGCGAAAAATCTGCGTTATAACTACCAATAGGGCCGAATATGGCCTCCTCTACTGGCTGATGAAAGGTATTCAGTCGGATCCTGAATTTCAACTGCAGGTCGTTGTAACCGGCGCCCATCTCTCCCCTGAGTTTGGTTCCACGATCGACCGTATTCGTGAAGAGGGATTTAAAGTTGACCGAAGTTTCGATCTTGAGCTTTTTGGCGATAAGGTGTTGGATCTTACCCATTCACTGGCATTGGCCATTGAAGGATTTGCCGCATCGTTCCAGACGCTGAAACCTGATCTCATTGTGATTCTCGGCGACCGGTTTGAGATTCTGGGTGCTGCAACTGCCGCATTGATTGCAAATATCCCTGTGGCTCACCTTCACGGCGGTGAACTGAGCGAAGGGGCCATTGACGATGCCATCCGGCATGCCGTTACCAAGCTCTCGCACCTTCATTTTGC
This sequence comes from uncultured Bacteroidota bacterium, assembly GCA_903832165.1. Taxonomy (GTDB): domain Bacteria; phylum Bacteroidota; class Bacteroidia; order Bacteroidales; family UBA12481; genus UBA12481. The sequence continues at coordinate 2,575 of CAILAQ010000309.1, forward strand.
AGCGGCAGAGCCATATCGTAACCGGATTATCCAGCTGGGGGAGCAGCCCGACCGTGTATTTATGGTCGGTGGCATGGGAATTGATAATATCAATAAGGTTAAGCTGCTCGAACTGGAGGAGCTGGAAAAGACAATCTGCTTTAAGTTTAATAAGCACAACCTGCTTATTACCTACCATCCCGAAACTCTTGATCCCGGGCAGGCAGGCAACCAGATCAGCGAACTTTTGTCGGCACTCGACAAGCTGTCTGATACCGGACTGATATTCACAATGCCAAATGCCGATACAGGTCACCGGATTATCATTCAAAAAATTCAATCCTTCGTGCAAACCAGGTTGGGACGGGCAATACTGATTCCATCAATGGGTCAGCTCAACTACCTTTCGACTATGAAATTAGTTGATGCGGTGGTTGGAAATTCGTCGAGCGGCATCATTGAGGCATCCAGTTTTCACATCGGCACGATCAATATCGGAAAACGGCAGGATGGGCGTATCCGGGCAGCATCGGTGATTGATTGCGATACCTATGAAAAAGATATCACTAAAGCCTTTGCCAAACTGTATTCACCGGAGTTCCGCGAAATCCTTCAGACCGTTGAAAATCCATACGGCACGGGCGGCGCGGCGGACAAGATCATGGCGGTTCTAAAAAAGGCGGATTTCAGCAACCTTATATTCAAACGTTTCTATGATAAATAATTGGCACATTGGCACATTAGCACATTGACTAATTATGTATTTAATCTCCGACATAAAGGTTACGGCGTCAGCTTCCATTCGCGAGGCTATGCGGATCATCGATAACGGGGCAATGAGAATAGCCATTGTTGTAGAGA
>CAILAQ010000310.1 GCA_903832165.1 uncultured Bacteroidota bacterium
ATAGTCATACCAGGTTATAATAGATTCTACATTTGACGGTTTACCCATTCAGGAGGCATAAATTGCTTGAACTTCGAAGCATTCTTGTTAAAAAGTGCCGCAACGGAGATCAATCCGTTGGTATTCATAGCCCTGATGTCTTCCAGACTCTTCCTGATGATGTTTTTCACACTCTTATTGCTTTCTCCTCCCACCCGCATGCGGATCAGCACAATAGGGATGTAAAACGTGCTCGCCTTAAAACGTACAAGGTATCTGAGGATGGATTCGTAATCAGCTGCAATTTTAAAGGTGGTATTAAAGCCGCCATACTTTTCATAAATCTCACGTTTTAAATAGAAGGTTGGATGTGGCGGCATCCAACCGGTTAACGCTTTGGCACGCGAGAATTTACGCGACCGCCAGAACCGGATGATTTTACTTGTGTCGTTCTGATCAACATAAACCAAGTCGCCATACACGGAATCAATCTGGAATTTGGTAAAAGCTTCGGCAATAATTTTCACAGTCTCGGTGGATGCGTACATGTCATCGGAATGCAAAAAACCTACAACATCGCCCGTTGCAAGCTTGATCCCTTTGTTTAATGCATCATATAATCCATTATCCTTTTCCGAAATAAAAGTTGTAATACGGTCTCCGTATGAGCGGACGATATTGCAGGTGTCATCTTTTGATTTGCCATCTACAATAATATATTCAATGTTAGGATAAGATTGGCTTAAAACAGATTCAATCGTATCGCGAAGTGTTTTTTCGCTATTGTACGTGATAGTGATGATGGAAATTTTCACTTTGCCAGGGTTTATGACACTTTATATGCAAAATTGCGATTTTTTCCGGAGTAAGCAATAAATCAGGCATCAATAACGCGATCCTTTACCTTAACAGCCGGGTTTCCCTGATATATGCTATAGGCCTCAAGATTTTTTGTAGCTACAGAATTTACTGCCAGAACAGAATGGGATTTACACTCCACTCCGGGACAAACAACGCTGTGTGCTCCGATCCAGGCACCATCTTCAAGGGTAATCTTCCCGGTGATCAGGTCGAAGGTGCTCTTCCGGTAATTGTGATTTCCACATAAGAGCATGGCACCTTGCGATATACAGCAGTTATTTCCGATGGTTACCTGATCAAGATTGTCTATCCAGGCATTCTCGCCAATCCAGGTGTAATCACCAATTTCCAGACGCCACGGATACTTGATGTTAACACAAGGTTTAATGTTTACCCCTTTTCCAACTTTAGCTCCGAAAAGCCTGAGCAATGTGCATTTTAACCCGCTCGACGGGATCATGCCTGATTTGAAAAATAAAATGTTGATGAAATACCAGACTAACCGTTTCAGAGTGCTTCCTCCCGGCTTATAACTGTAATCATCATACTTGGAAATGTCTGTATTCATTAGGTCTGATTAAACAGGGTTATGTTTTCGGCAAGCATTTCAGGATTTGCTATGTAGGATTGCGCATAGGTGAAGGCGCGGTTGGAATGAGCGGAGAATTCATCCGTGCCCATCTTTGCAAAAAACTCAATCGTTTCCCGGTATAATTCCGGATTATCAAGTGAAATATCTCGCCCGATTCCGGCTTCCTCAAGTGCTCTCCATGGAGTCCGGTCGCTGATGATCACCGGACATCCTGCCATGAAACTTTCCAGGATCGTATGCCCGAAATTTTCACCCGTTGTCGGCAATAGCATCATGTCGTAACCCTGCAGTTCACTGAGTATTTTCTCGCTGTTTATGCTGCCCCTGTAATTGACGCGGATATTGGGAGGCATGGCATCAATCAGGGATTTGCATCTGCTCCAGTAATCCTGATCATTAACCGGTCCGATCAGATCATATTGAATCTCCTGATTCTTGCATTGGCTGAGGATCTCCAGTGCGTACAACTGATTCTTTTCCGGAGAGATCCGCGCAACAGTTACCAGTGTTAATCTGCCTGCAACTTTTGGTTTCCGTGCCGGTGGAATTGTTACTCTTCTTGGTAATTCACGGGCCTCAGCGATCCGTGTTTTCTTTCCAATATGTTCTTTGATGTCGGAGGTTTCGTGGGCGATCACTGAATGAAAAATGATTCCTTTATAAAACCCGATCAACTTCATCAGCTTTAGAAAATTTTTCTTGCGCCCGGGCTTAACTCCCAGCGCTCCTTTTCCCAGAACTCCGTGCGAAGCAACAATGACGAGCTTTTGGCGATGGAATTTCGTTAACAGCAAGGGCAGAAATGAAAACCATAAACCGAAAAGCAGATGTATATAAACCACATCATACTTCTGTTCAGTGAGCAACCGCCTGAAAAGGCCCACCTTTTGACTGGCCCGGGAAACATAGTAAACATGCACGTTCGGGGAAATCGTATTCCATTGGTCGGCAATAACTTCGGAATAAGGAGTTGTATCGGTATAATCGGTATCGCTGGTCACTATGAAGAACTCAAAATCATTCGTCAGGTAATCAACCTGATTCATGAATGCCCTGATAGTCCCCCCGGCTTTATACCCGGGCCAGTAGTAGTCAGTAAACGAGATAATCTTTTTCATCTTAAGATTTTACTAAAAGCTGATAAATGGCTGCATATTCTTCTCCGATGGCTTCAGGCCGGAATCGCTTGATGTTTTCGAATCCATTACAGATCAGTTTGTCACGTAAAACCGGATCATTCGTCAGCCGGGTAACTGCCTCCCTGATCTCTTGGGTATTCTCAGCATCGACAACCAGGGCTGCATCACCGGCAACCTCTGGAAGTGATGTGTTATTCCCTGTGATTATGGGCCTTCCAACGGAATTGGCTTCTAATATCGGTAACCCGAACCCTTCATATAGTGAGGCAAAAAGTACAATATCGCAATTCCGGTAATGTTCCAGAACCTGATCGTAGGGAAGGTTAAAATAGTTTTCAAAACTTATCTTGTTTTCTATAAGCAATCCCCGATGCTCGTCAGTCAGCTTTCCGATGATCACCAGTTGAATATTCAGGCCACTGATCGCTGCAATTACGCGTTCCAGATTTTTATTGCTCGTGGTGCCAATCTGAAGTAATACCGGCCTTTCTGCATTAAAATCGCGGGGTGAAGGAGTGATGGCGTCCGAAATGCAATCATGAACAACCAGAATTTTTTCAGCTTTTATCCCGGTTTTCTCTATCAGTTCCTTTTTGATGAACTCCGAGATAACGGTAATGTATTTTACGCGTTGACCGGGCATGGTAAACCAGAAGAATTTCAGAACTGCCAGCTTTAATCCTCCGCAGGAAGACAGTATGCGAAGGTCATGAATGGTAAGGATGGTCCTGCTCTTCTTCATGAAAGCGGCAATGTAATGCACATCACCGGTAATATGATTTACTTCCCCCTGATGAAAAGGGGCATCCAGTGCATTGTAAATTCTTTTCCAAAGGCCCATGCTGTTTTTTTTCATCACATATCGAGATGAAATAACCTGACCGGGCAACGCGGGAATAATGGTGTCGAAAAGTTCCTCGATGCTGTGATGCCAGGCGGCGTTGGCTCTCCGGAAGAAGAAAACAGTTTTCATGTGGGACTCAGGTGAAAAGTTTGATATAACCAGAATATGACGGATGAAAATCAATCGCCATCGGTCAGGAATCTTTTAATCTTGGGGATAATTTTGTTTGCCCGTGATTTATTTTGCCTGTCTTTAATCTCATCTTCTATATCTTTCAGAACGATCAATAACTTCGGCAAGGCATTGCTGTCCTTGGTAATATAATCCATGGCTCCCAGCTTGACCGACTGAATGGCAATCTTTACATCTGATTGGCCCGACATGAATATTACTCTCAGATCCGGTTTGTAAGCACGGATTTTTTGCAATACCTCCACGCCATTTACCATTCCCAGTTGCTGGTCCATAATGATAGCATCAGGAACCGTTTCTTCATACACCTGTAAAAGGCATTCCAGCCCGTTGTCGACATGCTTGATGTTGTCGTAACCAGCGTTGTTAAGCGATTCTATCAGCACTGTCGCGTAGAAATGATCGTCTTCAACTAATAGTATAAACACGGCTTTAAAATTTTAATCAAGCAAGTTAGTTAAAAATATTATTTTTGACTTAAACCAGTTTTATAAAGTCCATTTTAAAGATCATTTTTATGAGCGATCAAAATCAAATATTACTGGAATTGGCTCTTTCAGTCGCAGGAAGTCAAAACGGGACTGCAACAGACCTGTCTGGATTTCTGAATTATTCCATTCCGATTTTTATAAACAGACTTGAGTGCTCCGGGGCTTATGTTTTCAGGGAAACTGGTGCCTGCTTTAATGCAGTATATCAGTCTGGCGAAAATGACCTGGAGGAATTCCTGCTGACCAACCAGAAAGATGGCCTGATCAGTCAAATGAGAGAATCCGGAAGTTTTAATCCCGGTCGTTTTGATAAAAATGGGATTCAATATTACCTGTATCTTCTTGATAAATTCGGATTATTGATTTTAGCAAGGAAATCCGGATCCGGGCATGATTTTCCGGTCGGGCTTTCTCCTGTTATCAAGTCACTTGCTCATTCTTGCTGCTTCTACGCTAACGTTACCTCCGGTTCCATCGGAGAAGCAGAGATTGCTGAATCGGTACATAAGGCAAAGACCAGATTCATGTCCAATATCGGACATGAAATTTATACACCGCTTAATGTAATGATCGGGATGCTCAGGCTTTTGCGTGAAACCCGGTTGGACGATCATCAATCGAAATTGTTGATTAATGTAAATGCGGCTTCGGATAACCTGCTCACCCTGGTAAACGATATTCTTGATTACCGGACCATTGATTCCGGAAGGTTTGAACTTAAGAACGCCTCATTCAATATTCAGGATCTGTTGCGCAGGTTATTTGATGCCAATGAATATAAAGCGGACAATAAGGGGATTTTAATCAGATATCATATCGATAGCTCAATACCCGCTGCATTAATCGGGGACTATTTAAGGCTGCTCCAGATCCTGAATAATCTTTTGGATAATGCAATCAAATTTACTCAGGAGGGAAGGGTAGATTTTTCCTGCACTTTAGCCGGCATTGATGGAGATATAATCAGGTTGCTGTTTTCTGTTGAAGATACCGGGATCGGTATCAACCCTCAGAATCTGGACAAGATCTTCAACATGTTTCAGCAGGAGGATGACAGTTATTCCAAAACGTATGGGGGTATTGGCCTGGGCCTGACTGTTAGTATGAAACTGGTTAACCTGATGGGCGGTAAGCTTGAGGCTGAAAGCCAAAAGAACAAGGGCAGCAGATTTTCCTTCACAATAGATCTGTTAAGGGATCTGGAAGTGCAATTATCTGATGACGAAATAAAAGGAATCAGGGAAGCACCTTCATTAAAAGGAATAAGGGTTCTTATCGTTGAGGACAATGAGTTCAACCGATATCTTACGCTTGCAGTTCTTGAAAGCTGGGGGACGATATGTGCTGTTGC
>CAILAQ010000311.1 GCA_903832165.1 uncultured Bacteroidota bacterium
ATCCTGCTGCCAGCCCTGGCCCGGATGGTATATTCCTCTCATTCGACAAACAACTGCCGGTTGGTTTTTTCTATAAGCTTGAACGAAAATTGGCCGAAGAAAAAGCGTCGTGGCAAATCATTTATACCGCGGTCATGCCAACATTGTCGACAGGGGAAATTTACAACCGCCTGGTTTCTGTAAATAAGAAATTGCCTATCTATCCCATTCCCGATTCGCTTAACATTCAAAAGTTCATCAAATTGGTAAAAGGCAAGAAAACCACCGACTCCGTTTATGTTTATAATGCTTACCCTCCTTACCTTGAGGTTTTGGGAACAGGGTATTATGATAACTCCATTGCTGCCGATAAAAGATATGAGTACCGGGTATCAAAAATGGATAAAAGCGGAAGGGAGATCGAGTCTTCGGTGATCAAGGGGATTTCATTTCCGGGAGAAATGAAAAGCTTCAAAGCCATATCAAAAGAGGTTCTGCCATCGGGGAACAAAATCAATATCCGTTATAGTATTACCGGCGATCCAAAACCGATAGGTTTTAAGATCTATCGCCAGAATTATTTACAGACCCCGTTTCGCGAAATCCATCCCTTCACCACCTACTCATCGGGAAGTGACGGAATTACCATGCTCATGACAGATACCCTGGTTTTACCCAAAATGATTTATAATTATGTGATAATTCCTTTTGATAATCTGGGCAATCTGGGAATTGCAAGCGATACAGTCAGGGTGAACAATGTTTCAGTTTATGGTGAAGTACCCGGTTTACGTGACCTTCAGGCGATCTCGCTGGACGGGGAACTGGCTATAAAAATCAAATGGAAAGCAACCCAGGTGCAAAACCTTCGCAGCATTTCCATTTTCAGAAGTCTCAATTTCGATGACGGCTACACACTCTACACACATGTTCTCCCGACTGATACTGTTTTTGTGGACCGGGGAGTGGAGCCTATCACCAATTATTACTACTACCTCGTTTTTGACGGCGCCTATGGGGACAGTCCCGAATCGGCAAAAGTAATTGGCATGGTAAAAGGATTACGGGAACCGCTGTTACCCCCTCAAATGGTTAACGTTACTTCGATTCCTGCTGGCAATATACTTTCCTGGAAGAGTGTTGAACCCGACACTAAAGGGTTTTATGTTTTCAGGGGCGAAGGTTATTCTAATCCGGGAGAACAGATTTCAGGCCTGATAACAGGTGACAGTGCCCGGGTTACCTATACCGATTCCCTTCAAAACCTAAAGGAAGGACAACCCTATTGTTATTCAGTCAAATCGGTCAATAAAAGCAACTTGCTCAGCCCCGTTTCAGAAACGGTAGTGGCCCAGGCGCTGAAACCTCAATTACCGACTCCATTAAACCTCGAAGTGCGCTTTTTTAACGGTAATACATTGTTAATTTGGGAGGATATGAGTCCGATTTCCTCGTTTGTTACCGGGTACCGGGTTTGGCGACAGGTAAAAGATTCAATAAAAAGCGAGAAAATTCAGCTTAACAAAGATTACTCGCTGGTGACAAACCGGTTTATCGATACAACCCCTCAGCATGGGGCAAGTTATTTATATTACATTCAAGCTGAAGGCATTATGAATAGTCTCAGCACCTTGAGTGCTCCGTTTGAATTTACCATGCCTGGAGGGAAAGCTATCCCGCCAGCCGGTTTGAGGGCAACCAAAACCAGTGATGGAGTCATCCTTAGCTGGGATATTCCGGTAGTGGAAGGGCTTACGGGATTTAAAATATACCGCGAAAAACTGGGTGAAGGTAAAATAGCAGTCATCACGCTTGGTGCCGATATATCGGGATATACTGATCCGGTAAAAACACCGGGAACTTATTTCTACACTATTACCTCATTAACAAGTAAAAACGTGGAAAGCATACCCTGTGATGAGATCGGGGTATCTATAGAGTAAATGGCTGATCCGGCTCATTCGGGATAGGAATCAGCCATCTGAATGGCATTGAATACTGTTAAATTATGGCTGCGCAATCCGAAAGAGGGGCTATCTTTATCAGATTAATATTCTCACTATGAAATTGCCACTCAAGACCTCTTTTATTGGCGCACTGGGTATAGCCATTTCCTTATTATCATGGTTACCATTATGTTCTCAGGAAGTTACCATGCCGGTTGATCTGGTTAATCCCCGGATAGGCGGAATCAGTCATGTTCTGATGCCAACATTTCCGACAGTGCACCGGCCTTTCGGGATGGTCAGGTTTTTCCCGGTTACCAGTCCGGGTATTTCCGATTCATACCTGGGGGGCAGGATATACGGGTTTCCTCTGAATCGTCCTGAGCACCGGGGGAGGGCAGTTATAACCCTGATGCCTGCAGCAGGGTTGGAAGCATTGCATAGTAACAATTTCAGCTCAGCTATTGATCACGATTTTGAGAAAGTTACCCCCTATCATTATTCCGTTTTGCTTGAGGACAATAATATCACCGTAAATTTTGCACCTGCTGAACGAAGCGGCTTTTATCAGTTTGCCAATGCATCCGGGAAGGAGCTTTATTTAATTTTTCAAACCTCAGGTTCGGGAAACTTTTCTCTGATCAATGAGATGAATGTTACGGGCAGCGAATCTTTCAGCGGGGTAGTTGAATACACCAGCATCAAATTCGACCGGCCGGTAAAGCAATCAGGGTATATCGATTCAAATGGCATAATTGTCAATAACAAAACCGTTAAGGGAAGGGACCTGAAATATTTCGTCTCTTTCGGCAACTCAAGAACTGTTCGCATGAGTTACGGCATATCATGGATCGATGAGACCCAGGCCGGTCAGAACCTTAATCAGGAGATACCA
>CAILAQ010000312.1 GCA_903832165.1 uncultured Bacteroidota bacterium
CAAAGGCGGCGCTGTTACAAATATTTCCATAGGTATCGTTGCTGATACCCGGGATAACGAACCGAATCCGAACAGGGGTATTTGGTCTGAGGCCATGGTGGTCGCATCACCGGGTTTTATGAATGCAAACCCCTTCTATAAAATTGTTCTGAGTCATCGCCAGTATTTCACCTTGATTCCTGACCGGCTGACATTTGCTTACCGGCTTAATTATCAGAGCTCTATCGGTCAAAAATCCATGCCTTGGTATATGCTGAACTACACTTTCAGCACCTTTGATGATCGCGAAGGGTTAGGCGGATCAAAAACACTGCGCGGAATTCTTCGTAATCGGGTAGTGGGTGAGGGATTTGCCCTCGGGAATTTTGAGTTAAGGTGGAAATTCGTAAAATTCGAGTTTCTGAAACAAAACTGGTACCTTTCATTGTCACCGTTCCTTGATCTAGCCAAAATCACAAAGCCTTATCAGCCGACCTCCGGATTTGAAATTCCCGCAGGTTTTTACGGAACAACTGACGGCGTACATCTGAGTTACGGTGCCGGACTTCATATCGCCTTAAATCAGAATTTTATTGTAGCAGTTGATTATGGTATGGCTGCCAGCAATGGTAGTAAAGATGGCCTGAAAAACGATGGTAAAAAGGGCATCTATATCGGTTTGGACTTTCTCTTCTAATACCTAAATAAACCTTGTCTTCAAGCTGACAGCCTACCCGGTTGTCAGCTTTTTTTATTTGCCCAGCTGACCGACAGCCTTGTGAATGGCTATCTTAGTACATGTTTCGTAAACTTTTAATTCCTGCAGATATTCTGTTCCGGAATATTTTCTCAAATCAACACCCAGATCTGCGGCGTTCTCAATTTTATCTCCCGACTGAAATACTCCTTCAACATCTTTAATCAATTCTTTTTTTGCATCGTAAATTTGTATCCTGCAACGCATTTTAATGAGCTTTTTCCGCTGAGCACTCGGGTCCTGTGCTGCTACCTCAGTCATCAGCGGAGCGGTAATATCCTTTAGATATACTTTCATATATTGGTCTGCGATACCGCTTGCGACAGCTTTTGCCAGAGTTGCAGAAGGTTTATTGTACTCATTCGTCTTGATTGAATTCAGCGTATCGGCGGATAAAATGTTCAGTCCGGCCTCTTTAAGATGAGCCATAAGAAAGGGAGTCACTTTCTCATAAATGAATTCATTACCGCGCTTTTTACCTTTGGTACCATAGGTTTTAAGATATTCCTTGGTGTCCATGTCACCCTGATCATTGTTTAACTCAATCTCAACAGGGTAACTGTAAATTGCCACTTTCTGCGCCTTCACCGAACCTGCCGGTAAAGTAAAAAACAGGCTGCAGATCAGAAGAGTGAATAATATCCTTTTCATACATAGTGTGCTTTCATTGTAAAGATACAGAGACGCTCACTAATCTTTATCGGTTATAGAGAGAATTTCAGTAATTTTCTTTAATAACTGCTCAGGCTTGATACTGGTCATGCAGATCATTGGCGAATCTGCTCTTTTGCATGGAGTTTCACCATATACTGAACAGGGTCGGCAGGTGATGATTGACGGATCCATAAAAATGGAGAAATCGTCGGGTTGATGTAATGGTGAAAATCCGAGCTTTGGATCTGTTGCTCCCCACACAGAGACGGTCGGTATGCCGGCAAGCGCAGCCAGATGCATGTTTGCTGAATCCATTGAAATAAATAAAGTCATCGTTCGGAAAAGCAAAATTTCTTCTTCAGGAGAAATTTTTCCGGCATGATTAAATACATCGGTTCCAACG
>CAILAQ010000313.1 GCA_903832165.1 uncultured Bacteroidota bacterium
CCAATGATATCGCCGATATCAAGCAGGCGCTTAAATAGAGTATTATAGAGGTCCTTGTTCTCGCCCGGGCAAATCTCATCGCGGTTCAGGTAGATCTGAATCCTGCCCGATGAATCCATAAGCTCAGCAAAAGATGCCTTACCCATAATACGGCGGGTCATCAGCCTGCCGGCAAAACACTTGTCCTTCCAATCATCCGGATTATCGTTAAACTGCTGCAGGGTTTCAGCGGCGTTGGCATCAACTGGATATTTTGCTGCTGGATACGGGTTGATACCCATATTTCTTATTTCCTGAAGAGATTGTCTCCTGATTTGTTCCTGTTCGCTAAGTTCCTGCATATCGGGTGGTTTATATTTTTGCAAAGATACTTTTCGCCGGAGTTATAACAAACAGGGGAAATTTGCTTATTTTTATTTTTTTACCACTGGGGATCCCCATATGAACAAATACTGGAACATACTGCCTGAACCCGAGCCGATTTTTGTAGAAAGCTTGTCCAATGAGCTGGCGACAGGCAGAAGTTTAGCCTCCTTGCTCGTTCAGCGGGGGATTAAGGATTTTGAAGAGGCGCGACATTTTTTCAGGCCGCAGCTTGAAGGATTGCACAATCCTTTTCTGATGAAGGACATGGACAAAGCTGTTCAGCGCTTGAACGAAGCCATTGAAAAACAGGAAAAAGTTTTGGTTTACGGCGATTATGATGTTGACGGAACAACTTCGGTTGCTTTGATTTATTCTTTCTTTCGCAAAAGGCTGCCAAATCTCGGTTATTATATTCCGGATCGTTATTCAGAGGGCTACGGGATCTCCTTCCCTGGAATCGAGTATGCGGCAAAGGAAGGATTTACGCTGGTTATTGCATTGGATTGCGGAATCAAGGCCGTTGATAAGATGGATTATGCAAGGCGTAAAGGCATCGAATTTATCATCTGCGACCACCATCTTCCTGATCTGGAGTTACCCGTGGCGGTTGCTATTCTCGATCCGAAACAGATTGACTGCGGATATCCTTGCAAGGAGCTGTCAGGTTGCGGTGTCGGATTCAAGCTATTGCAGGGCTTCTGCCTGCGAAACGGGATACCATTTTCACATATTGCCAAATACCTCGATCTGGTTTGTGTGAGTATTGCCGCTGACCTCGTTCCGATGAGCGGAGAGAACAGGATACTGGCTTTTCACGGATTAAAGAAACTCAATGAAAACCCTGTCCCGGGACTGAAGGCGCTGGTCACGATAAGTAATTGTGATGACAGGCAGATCACGGTATCAGATATTGTTTTCAAGATAGGACCGAGGATAAACGCTGCCGGCAGGATCTCCTCCGGTGAAAGTGCTGTTGAGCTATTGATCGCCAAGGATGAAAAGAGTGCCATGGAGCTTGCTGGGAAGGTGGATTCTTATAATGATTACCGCAAGAATATCGATGTGGAGATCACAGACCTGGCGCGAAAAATGGTGGATGGCATGGACGACATGAAAAGCCGGAAAACCACAGTACTGTATCATCCCGAATGGCATAAGGGGGTGGTGGGGATTGTTGCTTCCAGGCTGATCGATTTTTATTACCGCCCTACCGTGGTGCTCACCCGTTCGAGTGGAATGGCCACCGGGTCAGCCAGATCGGTTGATAATTATGACCTTTATAAAGCCATAAGTGCCTGTTCCGATCTTTTAGAAAGTTTTGGAGGGCATAAATATGCAGCGGGTTTGAGCATGCCACTCGAAAATGTTGAGCTTTTCACACAACGTTTTGAAGAATTTGTTTCCTCTACCATCACAGCCGAGCAGCTTATTCCTCAGATCGTGATCGATGCAGAAATCGATTTGGCCGACATTACTCCGAAATTCTTCAGAATACTAAGGCAGTTTGAGCCTTTTGGCCCGGATAATAATTCTCCGGTTTTTGTATGCCGGAATCTGCGTGATACTTCCAAAAGCCGTCAGGTGGGCAGGTCATGGGAGCACCTTAAACTGAGTATTACTTCTGTCAAAGGGAATGAACCGGATTTTGAGGGGATTGCATTTAATATGGGGCATCACTTCAATGACATCCATTCGGGTAAGCCATTCGACATCGCTTTTACTGTGGAGGAGAACACCTTCCGGGGTGCCACCAGCATGCAGCTGATGGTTAAGGATATTCGTTTCCAATAACAGAATTGAAAGGCGGGACCCGAGGATATCGGTTTTATCGCTACTTTTACCTCGCTAAATAATACGTTAATGGGCAAAGTGATTTCGATAGCTAACCAAAAGGGTGGGGTGGGAAAAACAACTACTGCAATCAATCTGGCAGCAAGCTTAGCGGTCCTGGAATACAGGGTTTTGCTTGTCGATGCGGATCCGCAGGCTAATGCTACCTCCGGAGCAGGATTTGATGTCAGGAACATTAAAACAAGCCTTTATGAGTGTCTTATAGATGAAGTAAATCCGAAGAATATCATTCTGAATACGGAAGTTCCCGGCTTCGATGTACTTCCTTCAAGTATCGACCTGGTTGGTGCTGAGATTGAGATTCTGAACCTGCCAAACCGCGAACGGCTCTTGACCCGGGTAATTGATCAGGTTAAGGATGATTATCATTTTGTGCTGATTGATTGTTCCCCTTCTTTAGGATTACTGACCGTGAATGCCCTTACCGCTGCCAATTCAGTGATTATCCCCGTTCAGTGTGAGTATTTTGCATTGGAAGGTCTTGGAAAATTACTGAATACCATCAAGATCATTCAGAGCAGGTTGAATCCGGAGCTTGCGATTGAGGGATTTTTACTAACTATGTACGATAACCGGCTCAGGTTGTCGAATCAGGTTTATGACGAGGTGACCAAACACTTTCAATCGATGGTTTTCAATACCATCATCAGCCGGAATGTCAAGCTTGGGGAAGCGCCGAGCTACGGGAAACCAGTGGTTATGTATGATGCGAACTCAAAAGGATCGTTGAATCATCTGAATCTGGCCCGGGAGCTTCTGCAAAAAAACGGGCTCACCCAGATAAGGGATACTGATAAAGTTATTGATTAACGAAGTATTTAAAGGATGACAGAGAAAAGAAGCGTTTTGGGAAGGGGTTTGAGCTCCCTGATTGAAGATGCCGCCATTAAACCTGAAGCGTCAATAAATGAGATTGAGATCAGCCTGATTGAAACCAATCCTTTCCAGCCCCGGTCGCATTTCGACCAGGAGGCATTGGAGGAGCTGGCAGCATCGATCCGGCAAATCGGGATTATACAACCAATTACCGTTAGGAAACTGGACAATAAGAGATTTCAGCTTATTGCCGGTGAACGACGTTTAAAAGCTTCTGTGATAGCCGGATTAACCCGTATCCCGGCATACATCAGAACAGCCGATGACCAGTCGATGCTCGAACTGGCCCTGGTTGAAAATATTCAACGTGAGGATCTGGATCCGATTGAGGTCGCAATATCTTATCAGCGGTTGATTGATGAGTGTAAACTTACACAGGAAAGCATGAGCGACCGGGTGGGGAAAAAGCGTTCAACTATCGCCAATTACCTCAGGTTACTGAAATTGCCAGCTGAGATACAATTGGGTTTAAGGACTGCGAAACTTTCAATGGGGCATGCTCGTGCATTAATAAATATTGAGGATTCTGCCACGCAGTTGGTGGTTTATCAGAAAATTCTTGATAGCGACTTGTCCGTTAGGAAGATAGAAGAGTTGGTTCGTGAGATTCAAACTAAGGATCAGCCTAAACCTAAAGAAAATGTAACTGTTCCCGGGGAGCATGGACAATTACAAGACCAATTAAAACGTTACTTTCAGGTTAGCGTCCAGTTTAAGCGGAGCAGTAAAGGAAAAGGGAAGATCGTACTTTCCTTTAACTCTGATGAGGAGCTTGAAATGATTCTGGGCAAACTGGACCAAATAAAAGAGTAAAGTCGGATTTTGTCATTTGTAAGAGAAAATTTTATTTGGCTGGCGTTATCAGTCTTGCTGATCTTAACGCCTGGCCTGGGTGGTTTTGCCCCTGCGCAAACCGTCAACGATACCATTGTATCCAAGCCTAAACCAACTTATATAAGTCATTCCTCAAGCAAAGCTACAATACTTGCAGCTGTTATTCCCGGTGCCGGGCAGGCCTATAACCGTAAATACTGGAAAATTCCGATCGTGTATATTGGCGTTGCAGCAGCCGGATATGCGATTTATAGTAACCAAAAGAATTACAAAGAGTTTAAAAATAATTACATTGCCTCCACTGACACCCTGGAATCAACTGTATATCTGGGGAATCTTAATAAGGCTCAATTGATTACAGGAATTGATTATTATCGCCGATATAGAGATTTGTCCGTTCTCGCCTTGCTTGCTTGGCATGGATTGACTATTATTGATGCGAATGTTGATGCCCATTTTTTCAATTGGGATGTGAGTGAGGACCTTAGCCTTCGTATCCGACCCCGTGCACTTTGGGTTGGACAGATGAAACCGGGCCTGGGGTTAAGTTTAATTTTAAATAATAAATGAGCATGGGGATACGAAAATATATTCGCAATACACTAACTGTCATATTACTTGGCTGTTCGACCTTGCTGATGGGGCAGCAAATTGCGACACCTGATTCAGTGAATCCCGCCAAGGATCCGGTATACCTTCAGTACATACAGCGCCTCGACAGTCTTTATCTGGCCTGGAAAACCAACCGACTGCCCATCCGATTTTATCAGGACACCGCTCTTGCTTTCGTAAAAAATTACAAAACCCCTGACACTCCTGATTCTGTTTTTATAAAGCGACTTGCCGGAATTCCCTCGGCCATCGAATTAACTTATAATAAGCAGGTCAGAAGCTACCTTGACCTTTATACCAAGAGCCGCAGAAAACAGGTTTCCATCATGCTGGGCCTGTCGGATTATTATTTTCCGATGATCGAAGCCAAGTTGGATTCCTATGGATTGCCATTGGAATTAAAGTACTTGCCGATCATTGAATCGGCCCTTAATCCGATTGCCAAATCAAAGGCCGGTGCCCAGGGAATGTGGCAGTTTATGCTTGCAACCGCCCAGCTTTATAAGCTCAATGTAAATTCGTTTATCGACGAGAGGCTTGATCCAGAAAGGTCAACGGATGTTGCCTGCAGGTACCTGAAAGAGCTTTACGGAATGTTTGGTGACTGGCATATGGTAATCGCGGCCTATAACTGTGGTCCGGGTAACATGAAAAAAGCCATACAGCGTTCGGGCGGCAAGAAGAACTATTGGGATGTATTTTATTATCTGCCGGTTGAAACCCGCGGATTCGTCCCTGCATTCATTGCAGCAGCTTATATTATGAATTACTCACAGGATCATGGCTTTTATGCTGTCAAGCCCATTATGCCTATCCATTCTGATACCGTTCTTGTTCGTCATGAATTGCATCTTGGTCAGGTTTCTGAGGTTCTTGGGGTTGATCTTGTCACTCTCCTGATGCTGAACCCCAAATACAGGAGAAAGATTCTTCCTGCAGCCGGCGGACCCTATGATCTGCGTTTACCGGATGATAAGATCAGTTCCTTTATTACTTATCAGGATTCCATCCAGAGTTTTAAGCAGGGGGTTTATCTCGCAAAAAATAATATGGATAAGGAACCAACGCGGGCTGGCAAATCGAAGACCAAAGCCAAAGCAGCTGAGGATACCCCTGCAAATGGGGAAAGTACAATAACTTATAAAGTTAAATCGGGGGATAATCTGGGCGCAATTTCCGCCAGGTACAAGGTGCCGGTTAATTCTATAAAGGACTGGAATGGGTTGAAGAGCAATAACCTTAGTGTCGGCCAGTCGCTTACCGTTTACGTACATAAATCAGCAGCCGACACACCACGCGATACAAATGCACTGGCAATTGTATCGAATCAGCCAAAGACAGTTAAGGAGAACACTGCCGGGCAGGCTGAAGTGCAACCCCCGGTGAAAGCCCCAGCTGGTCCGGCTGATCAATTTGTGTTGTATACAGTAAGATCAGGCGATAACCTCTGGACCATCGCCCAGAAATATCCCGGCACAAGTCATGAGGATATCATGAGGCTGAACCAGATGACCGGATCCAAGCTTCAGACGGGACAGATATTGAAGATCAAGAGAAAAGAGGGATAATCTGAGATAATCAACCTTATGAGTGACGAAAAATTAAAGCATCTGTGGAAGATGATGGACCTCAGGTTCACATCGCACCCCTGGCATGGAATCTCGTTCGGCGAGGATGTTCCGGATGAGGTAACCGTATTTGTTGAGGTGGTGCCTACTGATACTGTAAAATACGAGATTGATAAAGAGACAGG
>CAILAQ010000314.1 GCA_903832165.1 uncultured Bacteroidota bacterium
GGAGAGCCGGAACAGGATGAGCCTGTTGAGGGAGAAACTGAGCCAGCGCCTGGTTGCGGTTAAGAATGAAACTGCGATGCTCACCACATTCAATGAGATTGATATGACGGCGGTAATGGATCTGAGAAACCGGTACAAGGCAACTTTCGAAGCAAAATATGGGATCAAGCTTGGGTTTATGTCATTTTTTACCCTTGCGGCAACGAGGGCTCTTACCGCTTATCCGCAGGTCAACTCGCAGATCGATGGGAACGAGGTTATAACATTTAACTATACAGACATTGGCATAGCTGTTCAAACGCCTAAGGGACTCATGGTTCCTGTTTTGCAAAACACACAATCCATGACTCTTGCCGGGATAGAGTCCGGAATTGCCCTGATGGTATCAAAAGCAAAAGACAACAAGATTTCTATTGCAGAATTACAAGGTGGCACATTCAGTATTACCAACGGAGGAACTTTCGGATCCCTGATGTCGACACCAATCCTGAACCCGCCGCAATCGGCAATTCTGGGCATGCATAATATAGTGGACAGGCCGGTGGCATTAAATGGTCAGGTTGTGATACGCCCGATGATGTACGTTGCCTTATCGTACGATCATCGGTTGATCGACGGTAAAGATTCGGTCGGATTCCTGAAAACCATTAAGGAACTGATTGAAAATCCGTTCAAGCTTCCTGATCAAACAGGCCAGGCTGAAAAGAGTCTGCTTGGGATCTGACTTCTTCCAGGATTCCATCTTCGAGGTAAAGTAAGTATCCCTTAACTTCGTTGTAGCCCATGGAGGCCAGCAGCTTCATGTAGGAGGCTACCTGACTGCTGTGCTTTTGTTCCCGGGCACCTGTTTTGTAATCAACAATCACCACTTTGCCATTACGGATCATAACCCGGTCGGGTCGTTTTTCGCCATAACGCGGGACAAGAATCCCTGTTTCATTCCAAACTTCCCAGCTTCCTGAGAACCAATCAGCCATCTCAGAAATATTAAATAACCGACTGATTCCTTCCTGAACGGTCAAACCTTCCTGACGGGTTAAAAGGCCTTCGCCGACCGAACGGTCTATGCTGCCGGCAAGGTCATCCATTGATCTTACCGACTCAAGCACAAGATGTACATTCTTTCCATAGCGGGTGCTTTCGAACCCGGAATCCACACGATGAGAAATGGTGGACTTTAACTTTCCAGCAATCATGGGGGTCTTTAAATGAGCCTCCGGTAATATTTCTGCTATAACATTCTGATTATTAAATTCCGGATCTCCAAGCCTGAAAACCTCATCCTCCGGAAGATCAGGCTTCAGTTCAAGATATAACGCATCTGCAACTGAGGTAAAGCTCTTTCCATAGGGGCAGAATACAATTATAACATCTATTGCTCTGGTAAATGCAACATAGAGAAGATCCAGGTTATCAAGGTAACAATCTATCTTTTCCCTCTTGTAGCTTCCGGCAAAAAAGGATTGTTCAAGAATCGAGTCATAGCGAACGGGGATGGTCTTTACCGTATTGAATGGAAGCTGGTCCGAATTTACCCAAAGCCAGGGAGCCCGTGAGGCACGGTGGTTAAACTCCCAGTTACAATAGGGAATGATGACCACCGGGCTTGACAGACCTTTTGCCTTATGGATTGTCATGATCCGCATTGCGGTTCCGGTACTTTCGGCAACCAGCATCAGCTTGTGCCCGGAGGTATCCCACCAGGTGAGAAAACCATCCAGATGACTGATTCCCTTATCCATACAACTTTTAATCTGGTCCCTGAACTGGAAAATATAGGCAAGGTCATCCTCCTGTGCATCGAGTTTAAAGGTATGCACAAGCTCATCTGTGATTGTCAGGAGATCGCTGAAACTGACAGAATCGATGAAGGCCTGAAAATTGTCCAGTCCGGCTGCCTGAAAGCCCGGAGCCGGTGGATTGCCATCATTTGATCTCAGGAAGGTATCCCAGAGAAAGAGATCACGGTAAAGGGTTTGTCTGGGGTCAGCAATAAAGCGCAAGCCATTAAGGATGATCTTTATAACCGGTGAATTCCCTATTTTGAACACATCCGAAGACACAAAAGTCCAATTCCTTCCGTAAGCTGCTAAAATTCTGGTGATTTTGTCAGCGTCATTGTTTTTCCGAACCAGAAACGTAATATCCTCCTGGCGGTAGCCCTTATTATCCAACAGATCTGCAACTAACCGGGGGAGATCCTTCTCCAGTTTCTCATTCCAATCAGGTTCTGATTTATTCAGAAAACGGATTTCCACCCTACCCTCCCGGTCGGCTTTGGCACCGCTTCCCTGTTCCGATCCCTTAAAAACACTCCGGATGATATCTGTCTGCAAACCGTCTGAATTTCCTTCTTCATCATACGGCAACTTCAGATGGTCTGCAACAATTGCCGGCAGATCCTTAAATATCCTGTTGTTAAATTCAATTATGGATTTCCGGCTTCGCTGATTGTTATCAAGTGGGGTTTCTGTGCTTCCAAAAGCCTGCAGATCAGCAACTGCTGTCTGGTGCAAGAGGCGCCAGTTGCTGTTTCTCCATCGGTAAAGTGATTGTTTAATGTCGCCAACCACCATACTGAGACCCCCGGCAGATAAACTATCCACAATAAGAGGCTTAAAATTTTTCCACTGCAGATCGGAAGTATCCTGAAATTCATCGATAAGAAAATGGTTGTAGTAGGTGCCGGTTTTCTCATAAATGAACGGGGTAGGATTATCCCCGATAATCTGGTTAACCAATGGTTGGGCCAGGCTGAGGAGGAGCTGGTTATTTTCGTTGAAATACGACTTGAAATAATCGAAAAGAAATGATGCAAACCCAAGCGCATAAAGGTTCTTATTGATCGCTCGGGCTGAATTGAACCTGATCCCTCCTTCATCGTTATCGTAAAGCCTAATTGCCTTCTCTAATAATTTATTCAGATCGGGATAAAGCTTATGGATAATTTCATCCCGGATGGCAGCGGGGCTTTTTTTACTGACCCATTTGTCCGGGTCTCCCCTGCTTGCCCTTGCCCGGTCATGCGGACCATCCTTTGAATCGGCGAATTTAAGAAGACATCCTGCAGGACCGCCCTTCCCATAGCTAAAATCGTTGATGGAACATTTGCTTCCATTGACTATTTCTGCTGCTTCAGCTGCTATATTACTTTTTGCATCGTTAAAATCCTTAATAATCTTCCGACATTCATTCTTTAACCGGTTAATATCCTCAGGCGCGGGGACGGCCGACTGATCGGAAACCATCAGGGCAAGGATATCCTCCTTTAACAGCTCGTATCCAAGCCTTACAAGATCTGCTTCCAGCTTATGCCAGGTTTCGCGGTTCTCCATCCTTTCGTTCACCCATTCAACCAGCCAGGTCATAAGCTGATCGTTTACTTTTGCCTCAGTGAAAACAAAACGCGAAAACTTTTCAAGAACAAGGTCCGTATCCAGCTGCAACTGAAAAGTAGATGACAAGCCAGACTCACGTGCAAATGATCGCAGGACCTGTTGAAAAAAACTGTCGATGGTCCCCACTGAAATCCGGGTAAAATCGTGAAGCATCTGAGATTTTATAAGGCTGGCTGATTGTTGAACCCAACTATCACTCTGTTTGAATTCCTCCTTTAAGAATTCAAGATGCTTTGATTTTAGCGGGGATTTATCCAGCAGGTCCAGTTCATACAACAACCTGCTTTTCATTTCATCGGCTGCCTTATTTGTAAAAGTCACCGCGAGAATCCTGCGATAATCACCGGGTGAATGAAATACCTGCTGAAGGTATTTCCTGACCAGCATAAAGGTTTTGCCTGATCCGGCAGAAGCACGATAAACTAAGAAATTTGACAATGGATAGAAATATAGTATGTCAAGATACTAAATACCTCATCATATTTCGCTGACAAAATCAGGATCATTCAAATCGAAGGCAAGTGATCTGGCTGCCTCGGAAATTGATTCTGTACGACCTGCCTCATACCAGAATGCAGGTGTCTGGTCCCAGGTCATGATTTTCTCTGTGGCTGCGAGATCCAGTATCCAGGGAATGAAACCAAAAGCAGTTTCCCCGGGGAATTTCTCCAAAAGGGCTGATGAGAAAACATAAATTCCGCTGAAGGCAGTTGTTTTCAATCCTTTGCGATTATCACGGGTAATAATGCACAATTTCTTTTCGGGAAACTCCCATCCGCATAGCCGGCCTGAAGCATCTACGAGTAAGCTTCTTGTGGTAGGCCGGTCCATCACAGCCATGGTGAGGAGGGCATTCTTTTCCTGATGGAAGGACAGCAGATTGTTAAAATTCAGATTACTGAGGATATCAATATTATGGACAAGGATATTCTCTTCCCCATGAAAGAAAGTGCTGGCCTTTTTGATTGCACCGCCCGTATCGAGCAGTTCTCCGGATTCATCAGAAATGCTTATTTCCAATCCGAAGTTATTGTTAAGGCGAAGGAAATCGATGACCTGATCTGAGAAATGGTGTACATTGATCACCAGATTTTTAAAGCCGGCGCCTGCCAATCGTCGGATGACAATTTCCAGGAGAGAATATTCCCCAATTCTGACGAGGGCTTTAGGGCAATTATCGGTCAGTGGTTTTAGCCGGGTACCCGTTCCGGCAGCGAGGATCATTGCTTTCATTTTTCGTCGGGGTGTTTCAAAATATCGGCAATAATTCGTTTCATCCCTTTAAAATGGGGAAGTTCGGAAAGGACCCTCCATAATTCCGGAATTTCCGGTACCATGGTATAGTTGGAAGTCACCCAGCTGAGGTTGATCATTGCAGGTGGAATGCTTTGCAGGAATCCCCTTTTATTCTCGATCAGGCCACGGAAGCCAAAAGCTCCCAGTGCCTGCATTTTCCTGATGAGGACAAATGCCGGAAAGTAATGGTTCATGAGTTCAGGCCATTCCGGATCATAAGAACTGATCACCTTTTGGTACGAATCATACAGTAAAGATCTCTCATCCGGCGACAGACAAGCTTTTGCGTCGAAAAGAAGAGATGCCAGATCATAGGCGGGAAAACCCATACGACCACCCTGAAAATCGATAAAACAGGGCTGATTATCACGAATCATAATATTTCTTGACTGAAAATCGCGATAGAGGAATGCATTTTGGGGTGCTTCAGCCAGGAATGACGTAAAAGTATGAAAATCATCTTCCAGCGCCTGCTCGTCAAATTGAATCCGCACCAGCTTTAAGAAGTTATATTTAAAATAGTTAAGATCCCAGAGCATTGATTGTTTATCAAATATCTTTCTGGGATAGGCAAGATCGTAATTAAGGTTTTTGTGTCCCTCGATCTGGATACGGGGCAGCCACTCAACAACCTTTGTGAGGATTTCTTTACGAAGCCCGCGTGAAGGAGATCCATCCGGATGCTGAAGGATTTCAAAAAGGTCATGATCTCCGAAATCTTCCTGCAGATAGCAGAGAGAATCAGCTGATACATTATAGATTTCCGGTACTGGTATTCCGGTTTCACGGAAATGCCGGGCAAATCCGATGAAGGCAAGATTTTCCTTCAGATCGTTATAATGAACAGCGACGGCATGTTTCTGAGCCCCGCTGATACGAGCATATAAACGGTAGGATCCTGATTCAGGTAAAGCAGAAATGGCCTGGGGTTGTTCCCCAGACCATTCCTCAAAAAGTCGTGCAAATTCTGCCCGGATTGGTTCGTCAATGGCGATCATTACTTAGCTACGCTAATGGCCCGAGTTTCCCTGATGACCGTTATTTTAACCTGACCCGGGTAGGTCATTTCGTCCTGAATTTTCTTAGCGATATCGTATGAAAGTGTTTCAGCTTCCTTATCGCTCACCTTGTCGCTTCCGACGATCACGCGGAGTTCCCTGCCTGCCTGAATAGCGTAGGTTTTCACAACTCCGGGATAGCTGAGAGCCATATCTTCGAGTTCTTTCAACCGCTTGATATAGGATTCGACTGCTTCACGGCGGGCACCCGGACGGGCACCTGA
>CAILAQ010000315.1 GCA_903832165.1 uncultured Bacteroidota bacterium
CTTATTCTTTTTATTGGAAAAGTGATCTCCAGATTGCTGATGTCCCCGACGGCTGAAATTCCCTGCATGTACATGACCCTGTCAGATTCTGCTGCTGCCTGCAGGATTCTTTCAGGATCAACTTGCCGCAACTTCTGAAGTGAGGTTACAAATCCCGAAATGCCAGTATGTTCAGGGATCTGACCTTTCAGGTGGGAGACCTCCAGATGGCAGTGGGTATTAACCATCCCCGGAATAATGATGCCCGGGTAAAACTCAAGTCCGGCCTCCTCCTCCAGTTTTCCTCCGGTATTTCTGATTTTCAGTATGGTTCCATCATCATCGGTCTCGATAATACCAAAACTGATTGGAGGACCATTTACGGGGTAGATCCTATGTGCTGAAAATTTTCGCATCGCTTGTATTTACTCGTCCGGCAGATCCGTTTTGATAGCCGCCTTCCTGGCTTCCAGATCCTTAATTACACTGGCATAGATTCTTGCATATGCCTCAGGATGCCTCATATACCAGGCAACGGAAGAATCCATCCGGGCCTTGGTGATTCCGTTTTTCTCCAGCACAGACGGGTAATAGAAAAGTCCTTTATCCTGTTTATCGGCGGCACTCGAATTCTGAGACATTAAAACAGCGTCAACCAGATGAGTATCTATCAACAGCTCCACCATTTGTTTCTCAGACAGAATCCCGTCGCGTGACTTCTTCCTGCTTTCCTGGCATGAATAAAATACAAGAGCAATCAGCACAATCGAAAATATCAGGGTTTTCCTCATTTGAATTTTTTCATAAGTTCTGATGCAAAAACGAAATCATTCAGAACTTTGTTATCGCTTCGGAGAATCTCTTCGCGCGGGCCTTCCCAGCATTTATGACCCTCCGACAAAAATAGAATATGATCGCCAATCTCCATCACGGAGTTCATGTCATGGGTATTGATTACAGTGGTAATATTGAATTCCATTGTAATTTCGTGAATCAGGTTGTCAATTACGATGGCTGTTTGCGGATCGAGGCCTGAATTGGGCTCATCACAGAACAGATATTTTGGATTCAACACAATCGCACGTGCAATGGCAACCCTCTTTTTCATGCCGCCACTGAGTTCATCAGGTAAGAGTTTGTTTGAGCCGGGTAAATGAACCCTGCCCAAACAAAAATTTACGCGGTCAAGCTTCTGCTCACGTGTCCAATCCGTAAAAAAGTCCATAGGCAGTCGGAGATTCTCCTCCACAGTCATTGAATCAAAGAGAGCCCCGCCTTGAAAAACAACGCCCATCTGCTGTCTGAAAGTCCTTTGCTGGTCAGCGTCGAGGGCGGTAAACCGATCCTCTCCATACCAGATATCCCCGCCATCCGGCTCAAGCATGCCGATCAGGCACTTCAGGAGTACCGTTTTTCCGGAGCCACTCTGACCGATAACCAGATTAGTGCGGGCTTCAGCAAATTCGACTGAAATGCCCTTGAGCACTTCATTCTTTTCAAACGATTTAGATATGTTATCCAGTCTGATCATCCAAGCATGATTTGTGTGATCAAA
>CAILAQ010000316.1 GCA_903832165.1 uncultured Bacteroidota bacterium
ATAAAAATTCTGCAGTCCTCAAAAATAGACGGGTGCGCATTTCCCAGCGTACCACATTAGCCCACTGATTAATCAATATGGGAAGATCCCTGTAGGAATGAATCCAGTTTTTATAGGTGTTCCAGATAATCGTTTCCGAAGTGGGCCGAACGATAAGCTCTTCTTCAAGCTTGGCCGAAGGGTCAACTTTCAGGCCTCCGTTCACTTCGTCCTTCATTAATCGGTAATGCGTAACAACAGCGCACTCTTTTGCAAATCCTTCAACGTGTTGTGCTTCACGGCTGAAAAATGATTTTGGGATGAAAAGAGGGAAGTAGGCATTAACATGACCAGTTTCCTTAAACATACGATCCAACTCCGCCTGCATCTTCTCCCATATCGCATAACCGTAGGGCTTGATCACCATGCAGCCTCTTACAGCTGAGTTTTCAGCAAGATCTGCCTTGATTACCAAGTCGTTATACCATTGAGAATAATTTTCACTCCTGGATGTTAATACCTTAGCCATTTTGATGTTTTTGGTACAATATTTGATTAGAATTGAAAAATGAGAATACAAATTAAGGAAATAATCTCCTATATTTAAAACCTCATAGAAGGGTAACGCCATGAAAGCAACAATTGCAAAACTACTTCCCGTTTTACTGCTCGCAAGTTCCTGTGGCACAGGGGTGTTTCTTACCTCGGGCAATTCGGATGATGTATACTACAATCCGGGAAACCAACAGGTTGTGGTAAGTAAAAGAATAGGGGTGGCTTCCATTTCCTCAACCCCTTCCAGGCAGGAAACTCTGCGGGTTTTCGAGGATACCGTAAAGGTAGTACAGGGGAATTACCAGTTGGTGGACTCCTCCCGCCAGGAGTATGTTAACGAAGGAGGATATGTTGAGAACAATGGTGGGTATAATGATCCTGAGGAGGATTATTATTACACTAACAGGATCAACCGTTTTTACCGTCCTTCCATGGGCTTTAACTATTACGACCCCTTCTATTCGGGCTTCGGCTACGGTGGTATGGGTTATGGTGGCATGGGTTATTATGATCCTTTCTACTCCGATTTCTATTCACCATTCGGCTTTGGATACTCAATGTATAATCCCTGGTATGGTGGATATTACGGAATGGGTTACGGTTACGGCTCTATGTACTGGAATGATTATTATTGGGGTGATTGGGGGAATAACCATAATGGGAATCAGGATAATGGTCAATACGGCCCCAGACGGTCAACCCGAACTGACGGTATCAGCGGGAGTCGCTCGGATGGTTATGCAAACGGCGAACGTGTATATGCTGCCGGCGGAAGCCGCGGTGGCGTTACAGGCTCAGGTTCAGGTTCAGGTAGTGTTGCCACTAAATCAGCTTCATCCGGAATTATTTCAACTCCAAGATCATCTTCAGATCTTAAGTCGGAATCAAGGCCGTCAGGCTTAAGAAGCAGTATCTCGTCAGGTCAGAATACTCAGGCAAGAACCTCATCCAATCTGCCCGACAGAACTAATTCAAGCAGCTACATCAGGTCCCGCACGGGTTCATCATATGTTCAGTCTCAGGGACAGGGATCTTCATCCCTTCGTTCATCTGGCACTTCTGGTTCCAGCGGATCTGAATTCCGTTCATCCTATGTAAGGCCTAAATCATCAGTTTCAGGCAGCTCCTCATCAAATACAGGAACATCTGGTAACTATAGAATCTCCCAGCCATCGCAGTCCAGTGGAGTGAGAAGTTCATCGGGTAGTACATACACTGCGCCACGAAGCAGCAGCTACAACAGTGGAAGCTCTTCTTCAGGACGGTCTAGCGGATCATCAAGCTATAGCAGCGGGTCATCTTCCTCCAGCCGTTCCAGCGGATCTTCAAGCATGTCATCAGGAAGTTCATCCGGCAGTTCCTCCGGATCCTCACGCTCAAGTGGTGGTGGGTCATCAGGGAGAAGATAATTCCGATAGCTATATAGGACTGAAGGATTCACAAGATTCCGGAATATACCCTAGCTATATCATTTCAACAATCGATATTATTCAATACCATGAAAAGAAATATATTGACACTTAGCCTGTTAGCCCTTATGGCTGGGGGGCTGTTCGCTCAGAATGAACAGGATGTCCTTAGATATTCATTCGTTCAAACCGGAGGAACCACAAGGTCTCTAAGTATGGGTGGAGCTCTTGGAGCCGTTGGCGGCGATCTTGCTGCTGGAAGTTTGAACCCTGCCGGACTGGGAATCATGAGATCGGGAGAGTTCTCCTTTACCGCCGATTATAATTCTTACTCATCCAAAGCCTGGTATCTTGGCAATAATATGTCAGATAATGGTTTTAAAATGGGATTCAGCCATTTTGGTGTGGCCATCCCCATGAAATTTAATAATGAAAGCTCTCCCCTGAAGGGGATAACCTTTGGAGTCGGATATAATAAGTTGAGAGATTATGGTCAGAATATCACTATCAAAGGGGAAAATAATGGTAATTCCATGGTTGATGGTTTCGTGGAATCAGCAAACAGTTCCAATGGCCAATGGGACCCCTATACCGATGGATTAGCCTGGGAAACCTACCTGATCGATTATGACTCAACAACCGGAAGATATTTTTCTGATTTCGATAATTCACATTACGGACAAACTCAAAAGAGAACAGTCAGCACCAGGGGAGCCCTTGGAGAATATGATTTTAGCATGGGCATGAACTTCTCGGATAAGTTTTATTTTGGAGCTACCCTGGGTGTGCAGAAAGCAAATTATTCTGAAGTATGGGAGCACTCTGAGGAAGATCTTAAAAATGTTATCAACTTCTTCAATTCTTTCACTTTCCGGAATTCCCTCACAAC